>JAYOED010000068.1:0-11441 GCA_038106575.1 Burkholderiales bacterium | reverse complement strand
TGTTCGAACGTGCCAACCGTGTCATCAAGCAGATCGCCGAGGCTGAAAAATACGACATCATTTTTCAGGAGGCTGTTTACCGGAATCCGAAAATCGACATTACGGATAGGGTGCTCAAGGCCCTTGCTGAAGGTGGAAAATAGCTGTTACACAGGACGCTGGAATCCCGGATATCTGTTATCTCTGCGCTTTCCGGATGAGTCAAAAAAAAACTACAAAATTACGTCTTGGTGATATTGTTGCCAAACTCGGCGGCGAACTGATCGGTGACGACTCAGTCACTATCAGACAGGTTGCTACGCTGGGGGCGGCAGCACCAGACACCATAGCTTTTCTGGCCAACGAGCGCTATCGAGCTCAATTGAATGATACGGCTGCAGGTGCCGTCATCGTAGGCGAGAAACTGCGTGGAATGCTGAAAACGGCACATATCGTCACGGCAAATCCATACGCATATTTTGCTCGTGTTTCTGCGCTGATCAACAGCGTTCCGACACTGCCCGAGGGCAGGCACCCAAGTGCTGTTATTCATCCCACCGCAAAAATTGGAAAGCGGGTTCGTATCGCCGCACATGTTGTCGTGGAAGAGGGTGCTGAGATTGGCTCTAACAGCGTGATCGAGGCAGGCTCTTATATTGGTGCCGGCACCAGTATCGGTAATTCCTGCATGCTATACCCAAAAGTAGTCGTTTACCGGCAGTGCATCATCGGTAAAAGGTGTGTATTACACTCGGGATCCATCATCGGTGCGGATGGTTTCGGGATTGTAATGGATGAGGGTAAATGGCTGAAAGTTCCGCAAATCGGTGGGGTGCGCATCGGAGATGATGTTGAGGTGGGTGCTAATACGACCATAGACCGCGGAGCTATTGACGATACGATCATCGAGGACGGCGTGAAGCTGGACAACCAGATACAAATTGCACACAACGTCAGAATTGGTGGGCATACGGCCATTGCTGCATGCGCGGGGATCGCCGGCAGTACGCGCATAGGCCGCTACTGCCGCATCGGAGGTGCATCAGGTATTGCGGGCCACCTGAATATTTCTGATAACGTGGAAATATCTGCCCACACCCTCGTTACCAAATCAATCACAAAGCCGGGAACCTACACCGGCGCTTATCCGTTTGAGGTAAATCGTGACTGGAGACGCAATGCTGCCAGCTTGCGTAATTTGGAGGGGCTGGTCGCCAGAGTGCGAGAGCTGGAGGCGATTCTAAGCATGCGTAAAAAAGGGAAATCATGAGTAGCATGGACATCAAGGATATTCTGCGTTATCTGCCTCATCGGTATCCGTTTTTGCTGATCGACCGGGTGCTTTCCTATGAGCCAGGCAAGTGTATTGAAGCATTGAAGAATGTCTCGATTAACGAGCCTTTTTTCAACGGACACTTTCCGCACCATCCAGTGATGCCGGGGGTTCTGATCATTGAGGCCATGGCTCAGGCTGCGGCTATTCTGTCGTTCGTGACGATGGGTGAAAAAGCCAACGATCAGTCGATTTACTATTTTGTGGGTATCGACAAGGCACGTTTCAAGCGCCCGGTTAGCGCTGGCGACACGTTGCGGTTAGTGGCTACACTGGAGCGTAATGTTCGTGGTATGTGGAAGTTCAATGCCACAGCCAAGGTCGATGAAGTCATCGCTGCAGAGGCCGAGCTGATGTGCACCGTAAGGGACCTTCCGGCTCCTGATTCCGGAAAAACCTGATCGTGTCAGCCCATATACACCCTACCGCGGTGGTTGACCCGCAGGCGGTGATTTCCTCTGATGCTGAGATTGGTCCTTACGCAATCATCGGCCCGAATGTTGAAATCGGTGCTGGCACTCGAGTCGGGCCGCATGTGGTGATAACGGGGCATACCCTGATTGGTTCCCGTAACACTATTTATCAGTTCACATCCATTGGTGAAGCCCCTCAGGACAAGAAATACTGCAGGGAACCGACTCGGTTGGAGATCGGAGATGACAACACCATCCGGGAATTTTGCACTTTGAACCGGGGGACTGTTCAGGACAATGGCGTGACGAAAATCGGCAGTCATAACTGGATCATGGCTTATGTTCATGTCGCTCACGATTGTCAAATCGGAAACCAGACGATTTTCGCGAATAATGCACAGCTCGCGGGACATGTTCATGTCGGAGATCACGCGATTCTTGGCGGATTCACTGTGGTGCACCAGTTCTGCCGTATCGGCGCCCACAGCATCACTGCGATGGGCACGATCCTGCTGCAGGATTTGCCGCCATTCGTTACGGCATCTGGAAACTCTGCCTCTCCGCACGGCATTAATTCTGAAGGGCTCAAACGTCGCGGTTTTAGTGCCAAGGCCCTCGCGGCAGTTAAAGGCGCATACAAAACCCTCTACAAATCGGGGCTATCCCTTGAAGAAGCGCGTTTGCGAATTGCTGAGCAGAGCTCCAGTCAGCCCGAATTGCAGGTCCTAGCTGATTTTCTGGCTAAGCCCGGTCGGGGCGTAATCCGCTAAATCTCATGCCATCTGCGGCAGCGCAGGCCAGTCCACTCATCGGGATAGTTGCCGGAGAACCTTCTGGCGATCTTTTGGGCTGTGAACTCATGGTAGCGCTGCGTGCTCAGATTCCAGAGGCGCGCTTTGTCGGCATCGGCGGTCCGCGAATGGTTGCTGCCGGCATGCATTCTCTGTTTCCTATGGTGAAACTTTCCGTTCGCGGTTATGTGGAAGTGCTGCGCCATTATCGCGAAATCGTCGGTATTCGGCGTCAGCTGAAAAAATACTTTCTTGATTCCCGTCCTGACGTTTTTATCGGGGTCGATGCTCCTGATTTCAATCTCGATCTCGAGGAAGCGCTCAGGAACGCGGGGGTTACTACCGTTCATTACGTCAGCCCGTCGATCTGGGCATGGCGGGGAGGGCGCATCCGCAAAATCAAGCGCGCCGTATCCCATATGCTGACGGTTTTTCCTTTTGAGGCTGCCCTGTATGAACGTGTGGACATGCCGGTCACCTATGTGGGCCATCCACTGGCAGACATGCTCGCCAAGGTTCCGTCCAGAACGGAGGCTCGTGCCGGACTGAAACTTTCTACTGCGTCTCCGATTGTTGCCTTGTTGCCAGGCAGCCGTATCAGCGAAATTGAGCAACACGCTGATTTGTTCGTTGCAACGGCTGAACGCATAGCGGTGACTGTTAAAGATGCATGTTTTCTAGTGCCGTTGATCAACCGTGAGACCCGCGATCTGTTTGAAGCTGCGCTCTACCGTCGAGAGTGCCAGGTAGAGTTGAATATCAAGTTGCTGTTCGGTCATGCTCATGACGCCATGGCCGTTGCCGACGTTGTGCTGACCGCTTCCGGCACCGCGACGCTGGAAGCTGCGCTGCTCCAGCGCCCAATGGTTATTACTTACCGCATGCCGCGATTGAGCTGGTGGCTCATGAACTGGCAACGGTACCAGCCCTGGGTTGGTCTTCCCAACATTCTGGCGGGAGAGTTCGTGGTCCCCGAGTTTTTGCAGGACCAGGCGACGCCAGATAATCTCGCAACAGCTATAGTTGAATTACTTTCGAATTCCGCAAAACGCAAAGCCATAGAACTTAGATTTGCGGACATGACGGAAGAACTGCGCCTGGGGGCAGCCCGGAAAGCTGCAGCTGCGATCATCCCCTATCTTGGTGCCCCAGCGCAGTGACATCCATCGTCTGCGGCGTCGATGAAGCAGGGCGGGGGCCTCTGGCAGGTCCGGTCTTTGCCGCTGCAGTCCTGCTAGACGATCCTTCGCCGATCATGGGTCTTGCAGATTCAAAAAAGCTGTCTGCCAAACGTCGATGCACCCTTGCGGACGAAATCAAGTCAAAGGCCGTATCCTGGGCGATTGCCAGCGCAACGGTCGAGGAAATCGAAAATCTGAATATCCTGCGCGCAAGTCTTTTGGCCATGAAACGGGCAGTGTCCGGATTATCGATTCGGCCGGATTCCATTGTGGTCGATGGAATTCATCTGCCGCAGGTGGAAATGCCGGCACGGGCCATTATTGATGGTGATGCCCTGGTGCCAGCAATTTCGGCAGCCTCAATACTGGCCAAGGTTGCCCGTGACGAGATCATGCTTGATCTTCACGCGAATTATCCAGACTATGGTTTCGACCGCCACAAGGGATATGGTACTGCTCTGCATATGGCTGCATTGCAGCGTTTGGGGCCTTGCCCTGCCCATCGGAGCAGTTTTGCGCCTGTTAAAAAATATAAAAAAAATAATTAAAACATACAGTTATGTAATATTACTACGAAACTCTGTGAAGAGTTCGTGCAGTCCCCGGCGTTCGCGACTACGACTGACGAGCGTGCGCCGTTGAGCACACTGCCAGCCGAGTAAGGCCAGAAAATCGGTATCAGTCTCAATTCGGTATAGCAGACGTGCCAAGTCCCGTTCATCACCGGGACGGTAGTAGCCACGGTAGTTACCGCCGAGCATGCCGATGTTGCCGGAGATCCGAGAGGCAATGACCGGTACACGGGCAGTCAGGGCTTCGCTGACAACATTGGCACCGCCTTCCATGTGCGAACTGAGCAGCAGAGCACGACTGCGTGCGAGTGTGGTCAGTGCACGGGCGCGCGGAAATTCTCCCAGCCAGACGTAGCGCGGCTGGCGCTGCATCCATTTGTGGGCCTCGATCGCCAGCCGCCGTTCGCGTGCTCCTCCGATGTGGGTGATGCGCAGCCGGCTGGAAGCGGGTAGAAAATCCAGCGCGGCAGCACCGCGAAAAGGATCTTTTTCTTCTCTCAGATGGCCGCTGACCACGACTTCAAAGCTGGATTTTAGGGGGGGGCGGGGCGCGATCGGATCGCAGGACTGATAAATTACCCGGGTTTTGCGCCGTAACCGAGGCGCCAGTTCCCGCAACCCCATCTCCTGCAGCACAATCATCCGTGTTGCCAGTTCCAGGGATTCCTGCGCATTGGCGTCGCTATGGATGTCACGGTACAGATCAGTCCCGGTCAGCGCCACGATCAATGGACGCTCAGGCCAGCATTCTGCAAATCGTGCGATGGAATCATGACTGCGGCGTGCATGCAGTGCCAGCAGGGCATCCGAGTTGTGACCGTCCCATTGTTCCTGGATGGAAACCCGATGGCCAATATCGCGTAACAGCCCAGCCCAGCGAACAGCCGTATTGCGATTGCCATACCGGGATTTGGCTGAAGCAGGGGTTATCAGTGCAATTTTCATCTTTTGGGTATCCGGCTACACTTCGAATCCAATATAGCGCAAACCCGTCCTGACTGTGAGTAACACAACCTCTAAAACGATCGCCGATCCGCTCTTCATGCTGGATGAGGCACGGCAACGCACTTTGGCGCTGGCGGCCCAGTTTGAGGGTGAACAGTGGCTGGGACCGAAACTTCGCATTGTCAATCCGCCCCTTTGGGAAATCGGTCATCTGGGCTGGTTCGAGGAGCGCTGGTGCCTGCGACAGCGTGGCTGCAGCAGTGGTTTTCTGCCGTCAAATGCAGATGCTTTGTATGACTCATCAAAAGTTACTCACGATACCCGTTGGGGTCTGCAACTTCCCACTGTCCGGAAAACTCTCGACATGCTGGCCGGGATCCGCTCATCCGTGCACGAACAGTTCAGCCAGCACGGCGACAATGCCGATTTGCGCTATTTTGTGCAGCTCAGCGCCTTGCATGAGGAAATGCACTGCGAAGCATTCACCTATACCCGTCAGACGCACGGGTATTCAGAGCCATGCGCAAAAAAACGGATCCCAGGCGGTAATGACTGCTCCGGCGATGTTGAAATTCCCGGAGGCCGATTTGTGCTGGGAGCGGAAAAGAATGGCCAGTTTGTATTTGACAATGAAAAGTGGGGGCACGCAGTTGAAGTCCTGCCTTTCCGTATGTCTCGTACACAGGTGACCAACGCCCAGTTTGCTGAATTCGTCGAGGCTGGCGGATACTGTAATCCAGATTGGTGGAACAAAGAGGGTAGGAAATGGCTGACCGTCACTCGGTCGCAACACCCGCTGTACTGGCGTCCCGGTGGAAGGGGCTGGGTGCACCTGCGTTATGACCACACGGAGCCGCTGGTAGAAGACGAGCCCGTCATCCACATTAACTGGCATGAAGCTGCGGCATGGTGTCGCTGGGCCGGGCGCAGGTTGCCAACGGAATCTGAGTGGGAGTTCGCAGCCTCTACCGTTCCAGGAGAGCCGGGGTTGAAACGCCGTTATCCCTGGGGTAACGAACTGCCGTCAACCTCCAGGGCTAATTTGCATGGCGCAGCCGGTTATACGGCTCCTGTCGATGCCTTTGCAGATGGTGACAGCGCATGGGGTATCCGGCAGATGATCGGTAATGTCTGGGAATGGACTGCCGATTGGTTTCAACCGTATCCGGGATTTGTCCGCGATCCCTATGCGGAATATTCCAAACCGTGGTTCGGCAATCACAAGGTTTTGCGCGGCGGGTGTCATGCCACACGCGCCTGTCTGATTCGTAATACCTTGCGAAATTTCTATACCCCAGACCGCCGCGACGTATTCGCTGGATTCCGGACCTGCGCCATTTGAAGACGATCACCTCAGCGGAAAATCCGCGCTTCCGCGCCTTGCTCAAGTTGGCGCATTCGGCACGGGAGCGTCGCACCGCCGGCAAGTCCCTGCTGGATGGCGTTCATCTGGTTGCGGCCTATGCCGAGCATGTCGGTCATCCGGAAGAACTGGTGCTGAGCCGTGCAGGCAGTGCCAACGCCGAGGTTATGCAACTCGTTGAGAGCCTGAATGTGCCCTCAAAGTTATTGCTAACTGATGCGCTGTTTCGCGAATTATCTTCACTATACACACCTGTCGGCATTATTGCAGTGGTGCCGACGCCACGCAGTGACGCACTTGACCGTTTACAGGGGGCGAGTGTCTGGCTTCACGATATCCAGGATCCTGGAAATCTTGGATCCATTCTCCGGTCGTCTGCCGCTGCAGGCATTTCCTCGGTCTGCCTGTCAAAGCATTCAGTACATGCCTGGTCGCCACGCGTCCTGCGGGCGGGCATGGGTGCGCACTTTGCCATCAGAATCATCGAAGGGGTGGACTTTCCCCAATTGGTCAAGAATTATGACGGACGCATTCTGGCAACATCCGTCGACAGCGGCACCGCGGTATTTGAAGCGGATTTGACAGGAAACGTAGCTTTTCTGTTCGGCAATGAAGGGGCAGGTTTGCCTAAGGACATCATGTTGCTAGCGGCGGAAACCATCAACATTCCAGTTCCCGGCAAGGCGGAGTCGCTGAATGTCGGCGCAGCTGCAGCAGTCTGCCTGTTCGAGCGCGTCAGGCAGATTCGCAGTCAGTAGATGCGCCGTTCGAGTTTTGCCTCCTGCAATATCGTGGTGGCAAGTTCTTCAACGGATTTACTAGTGGCATCGAGATATGAAATGCCTTCCTGGCGCATCAAGGCCTCGGCTTCGCGGATCTCGAATTCGCAGTTGTCAAGAGTGGCGTATTTGCTGTCGGGACGGCGCTCAGTTCGGATTTTCTGCAGCCTGTCGGGTTTGATGGTGAGCCCGTACAAACGGCTGCGCAGAGGCTTGATCTGGGAAGGCAATTGCATCGACGCAAAATCCTCGGGTATCAACGGGTAGTTGGCGGCACGAATGCCGAACTGCATGGCCAGGTAGAGACAGGTCGGGGTTTTCCCGCAACGGGAGACGCCGACGAGGATGATGTCGGCTTCGTTCAGATCACGCCTTGACACCCCGTCATCATGCGAGAGGGCGTAATTAACGGCTTCGATGCGGTGGTGGTAATTGGCGAAGTCATCTGTACTGTGGGAGCGCCCGACTGCGTGAATGGCTTTGACACCCAGTTCACGTTCCAGCGGGACAATAAATATTTCAAATGAATCAAGAAATAATGCTTTAGCCGTGGCGACAATGCCGGATATTTCGGTGTTGACCAGGGTGCTGATGACAATGGGTTTCATGCCGTCTGTTTCCGCGGTGGCATTGACTTTTCGAACGAAATCCCTCGCCTTGTCAGCGGAATCGATGAACGGTACTGTAATTTCGCGAAAACGAATGCCGTCGAACTGGGTCAGCAGGCTGTGGCCGAGCATTTCGGCGGTAATGCCGGTTCGGTCGGATACGAAAAATGCAGTACGGATTGCGCTCATGCTCGGAGCCGGATTGGGGTTTCGGTAAAATAGCTGCTTTTGAATCTCCTTACAATCAATCGAGGAGGCAGCATGAGCGGCAGCGAACTGGTGATCGATCTCGGCGCATTGCGCATGACCGATGTAGCCATAGTGGGCGGAAAGAATGCCTCTCTGGGGGAAATGATCAGCAAGCTCTCTGGCGTCGGGGTCCGGGTGCCTGGGGGATTTGCCACAACCTCCGAGGCATATCGACGGTTTTTGTCCGGAAATGGCTTGGCTAACCGCATTTCGACACGGCTGAAAAGCTTAGACGCCGAGAGTGTGACTGCCTTGGCAGAAGCGGGCAAGGAAATCCGCGGCTGGATTACCGCACAGGAATTCAGCAAGGAATTCCGTTCCGCAATCGAAAAGGCCTATGCTCAACTCGTCAAGGACTCCGGAGAGGACGTCACATTTGCCGTTCGGTCATCGGCGACCGCTGAAGATCTTCCGGATGCCTCGTTCGCGGGCCAGCAGGAGACCTACCTTAACGTTCACGGACTGGACAACCTTCTGGAGGCGATCAAGCACGTATTTGCGTCTCTTTACAACGACCGCGCCATCTCTTATCGGGTGCACAAGGGCTATACCCATGACGAGGTGGCGCTTTCGGCGGCCGTACAGCGTATGGTTCGCAGCGACAAAGGGTCGAGCGGGGTGATGTTCACGCTGGACACCGAATCCGGATTTGACCAGGTGGTGTTTATCACCTCAGCCTACGGCCTGGGTGAGACGGTAGTGCAAGGGCAGGTGAATCCCGACGAGTTTTATGTCTACAAGCGCGGCCTGGCCGAGGGAAAAAACGCGATTCTGCGTCGCGGTCTGGGTTCCAAGGCTTTGCGCATGATATTCACTGACAGCCGTCAGGCGGGCAAGTCGGTCAAAACCGTTGAGGTCCCCGAAACCGAACGCAGGCGGTTTTCTATTACCGATGCCGAAGTGGCCGAGCTGGCCCGTTACGCAACGATCATTGAGAAACATTATCAGCGTCCGATGGACATTGAGTGGGGCAAGGACGGCAACGACGGCAAGCTTTACATACTACAGGCAAGACCAGAGACCGTTAAGGCCAGTGAAAAAGTCGATACCTTGAAGCGGTACCGACTAAAGGAGCGCTCCCAAGTGCTTGCGACGGGCAGGGCCATCGGCCAGCGCATCGGCAGCGGTCCCGTTCGCCTAATCAAGAGTGCCGCGGAGATGGACCGCGTCAAGCCTGGAGACGTGTTGGTGACTGATATGACCGACCCGGACTGGGAGCCAGTCATGAAACGGGCATCTGCCATCGTCACCAATCGAGGTGGCAGAACCTGCCATGCGGCCATCATCGCGCGCGAACTGGGTATACCGGCCGTGGTGGGCTGCGGCGATGCGACACAAGTTCTCAAGGACGGTAAAGTGGTCACGGTGTCATGCGCCGAGGGTGATACCGGCTTTGTTTATCGCGGCGAATTGCAGGCTGAGGTCATCAATCTGGCGTTATCCAGCATGCCTCCCTGTCCGGTCAAGATCACCATGAATGTCGGCAATCCTGAACTGGCTTTTGAGTTTCAGCGCCTTCCTAATGAGGGCGTGGGATTGGCGCGACTTGAATTCATCATTGCCCGCATGATCGGCGTTCATCCCAAGGCAGTACTTGCCTATCCGGACCTCAGCGCGGACCTGAAGGTTACAATGGAGGAGCGCAGCGCAGGGTACGCTGATCCCGTTACCTTCTACGTCGACAAGCTTGCGGAAGGAGTAGCCACCCTCGGAGCTGCATTCTGGCCGAAGCCGGTTATCGTACGCCTGTCAGACTTCAAATCCAACGAATATTCCAGCCTTACTGGAGGTTCACGTTACGAACCGCGCGAGGAAAATCCGATGCTAGGATTCCGCGGTGCATCGCGCTACATAGCGCCCTCATTTCGCGATTGTTTCGAGCTCGAATGCCGGGCTATCAAAAAAGTACGCGATGAAATGGGCCTGACCAACGTTGAAATCATGGTGCCATTCATACGCACCGTGGAAGAGGGTAAACAGGTGCTGAAGCTGCTTGCCGAAAACGGTCTTGAGCGTGGGAAAAATGATCTGCGCATCATCATGATGTGCGAGATCCCCTCCAATGCAATTCTGGCCGACCAGTTTCTCGAGCATTTTGACGGTTTTTCAATCGGCTCCAACGACATGACCCAGATGACTCTGGCGCTGGATCGTGATTCAGGCATCATCGCTGAAGCCTTTGACGAGCGTGATCCTGCTGTCAAGCACATGCTGCATCTGGCCATAACCGCCTGCCGCAAGGCGGGCAAATACGTCGGCATCTGCGGCCAGGGGCCTTCGGATCATCCCGATCTCGCGGAATGGCTGGTGCAGGAGGGCATCGAAAGCCTTTCACTGAATCCTGACACGGTTGTGGAAACCTGGCTCTACCTGGCACGGGGCGGCAAGCCGGGATAGTCCGAATCGTTGGACGTTGCGGGAAATTGGGATAAAATAGGAAAACGGCTTATATGCGATGACCAAATTTATCTTTGTCACTGGTGGTGTAGTTTCCTCACTGGGCAAAGGCATCGCTGCCGCTTCTCTCGCCGCAATTCTTGAATCCCGCGGCATCCGGGTATCAATGCTCAAGCTGGATCCCTACATCAATGTGGATCCCGGAACTATGAGCCCCTTTCAGCATGGCGAAGTCTTCGTGACAGAAGACGGTGCTGAAACCGATCTTGATCTCGGCCACTACGAGCGCTTCATTAATGCCCGCATGGGCAAGCGCAATAATTTCACCACGGGCCAGATCTACGAAAGTGTCATCAAGAAGGAACGTAGGGGCGATTATCTTGGCGGTACCGTGCAGGTCATCCCGCACATCACGGATGAAATCAAGCTCTTTATCCGTCGAGGCGCAGGAGATGCCGAAGTCGTCCTGGTCGAAATCGGCGGAACCGTGGGAGATATCGAATCGCTGCCGTTTCTAGAAGCGATCCGCCAGATGGGAATTGAAGTAGGTCGCGACAATGCCTGTTTCATCCACCTGACACTGGTGCCTTTCATCGCATCGGCGGGGGAAATTAAGACCAAGCCGACCCAACACTCGGTCAAGGAACTTCGGGAAATCGGTATCCAGCCTGACGTGTTGCTGTGCAGGGCGGATCGCGAGTTGCCGGACGGCGAACGCCGTAAAATCGCTTTGTTTACGAATGTTGGAGTTGATGCCGTCATATCCGCAGTCGATGTTGACAGCATTTACAAAATACCCGGCATGCTTCATGCACAGGGACTAGACAATAT
>JAYOED010000067.1:9937-11741 GCA_038106575.1 Burkholderiales bacterium | reverse complement strand
ATGACGCAGCTTCTCTGCACGCTAGGCCCGGCATCGATGGATGCGCGGGTGATCAAGAGGCTCGAGCACAGCGGGGCAAGCCTGTTCAGGATCAACCTGTCCCATACCAAGATCGCTGATCTCCGGAGGGCCGTGGGAACGATCCAGAATGCCACCAATGTGCCGATCTGCCTCGATACAGAGGGGGCGCAGATTCGCACAGGGGACATTGTTGGCGGGTCGATCAC
Organism: Burkholderiales bacterium; assembly: GCA_038106575.1. Taxonomy (GTDB): domain Bacteria; phylum Pseudomonadota; class Gammaproteobacteria; order Burkholderiales; family SG8-41. The sequence continues at coordinate 11,514 of JAYOED010000067.1, read as the reverse complement.
ACTCCGAGTGAACGCCATCGTTCGGGCTCACCGCCGCCGAGTTCCCGGCGACGACAGGAACTTCAATTTCTATCCTGCCGGAACCGTCGACGAACTCGAGAACGGCGATTTCATCAGCATCGACTTCAACTCGGCACTGGTGCAGGTCATCGACCGCGAGGACGGCATCGCAGTCATGCGCGTGCTTAATGGGGGCGTCGTCGGCCAGAATAAGGCCGTGACCGTGGAACGTCCGTTAAGTCTCGCACCGCTGACCGAAAAGGACCTTGCGGCGATTCCCATCGGCCACGAACTCGGTTTGAGGCACTTCGCCCTATCCTTCGCGAACCGAGGCGCGGACGTGGCCTACATCCGCTCCCTCGCCGGAGATGACGCTTTCATCATCTCGAAGATCGAATCCCAGAGCGGCCTCCGCCATCTCGACGATATCGCGCGCCTGTCGGACGCATTGCTGATCGACCGCGGCGACCTCTCGCGCGAAGTTCCACTCGAACTCATCCCTCGTGTGCAGAAGCAGATTCTGCGGCGCGGGCGCGAGCTCGATACGCCGGTCTACGTCGCGACCAACCTTCTCGAGTCGATGGTCACGACCCCGGCGCCCACCCGCGCCGAGGTCAACGACATATACAATACCCTTCTCGACGGTGCCGACGGACTGGTACTCGCGGCCGAAACCGCCATCGGCCGCTATCCAATCGAATGCGCCGGCATGATCATGAAAATGGTGCACAATCTCGAGCGCCAGAACGTAGAGGACAGCGCGCTTTTTTGCGCCGACGCGGTGTCTCTGCTGCCGCCGCCGCACGGCGGGCGGCTCGTGCACCGCGAAGCGACTCCCGCCGAGGCGGCCGACGCGGCTCGGTTCCCGACGCTAAGGGTCCGGGCGACGGACATGATGGATTGCGAGCAAATTGCGCTCGGCACCTATTCGCCTCTCGAAGGCTTCATGGACAGCGAGACGTTGCAGGCGGTCCTGAACGAGAACCGTCTGCCGGACGGGTCGATCTGGACCCTGCCGGTGATACTTCAAGTCGACGATGCCGAAGCGAAACGCCTGGGCCCGGGCGCTCGTGTGGTGCTCACAGGGGAAAACGGCGAAGGCCGGGCTCTTCTCGACGTTACACAAGTCTATCCGCTCGATTTGGAACCGATCGCCGTGCGCTGGTTCGGCACGGCGTCACCCGACCATCCTGGCGTAGCTCGGCTCTATGCAGCGGGCACGACGGCGGTCGCCGGACCTGTCACTCTGCTGGAACGCCTGCCATCGCCATGGCGCCACTTCGAGCTCACCCCGGCGCAGACGCGCTTCATCTTCACCCGCAAGGGCTGGAGCCGGGTCGTCGGTTTTCACACGCGCAACGTCGTGCACCGTGTGCACCACCACATACAGAATCAGGCTCTCGAACTGTGCGACGCAGACGGGCTCTACATCAGCCCCGTCATCGGGCCTAAAAAACAACACGATTTCCTGCCCGGCCCGATCATGCGTAGCTACCAGCTGTTGCTGGAGTTTGGCGAGTACCCGCCGGGCAAGGTGGTGCTGGGCAGCTTTTCGACCTATTCACGCTACTGCGGGC
>JAYOED010000067.1:3598-9927 GCA_038106575.1 Burkholderiales bacterium | reverse complement strand
GTGTTTACTGCGCTTTGCCGCAAAAATATGGGCTGCAGTCACTTCATCATCGGCCGCGACCATACCGGCGTCGGCAACTTTTACGGACCGGACGACAACAAACGCATGTTCGAAACCATCGGGGACATCGGCGTCGAGCCGACATTCTTCGGAAACATTGGTTTCGACGTCGCGAAAAATGCATACGCTCCGGTTGACGGCACGACATCGGTCAACACGATAAGCGGAACCCAAGCGCGCGAGTGTCTAGTTGCGGGCACCCGTCTGCCCGGCTGGTTCATGCACGACGTCGTGCAGGACATGCTGCTTGACGAGATCCGCAGCGGCCGTCCGGTGTTCTTTTCCTGAAGACCGTACCTTGCCGCAGGCTGCGATCTTCTGGTTCACCGGGCTGTCCGGCGCAGGCAAGACCACGCTGGCGGAAGCCGTGCGCGCGCGGCTGGAGCTGGAGGGCCAGCGTATGTTGATTCTCGACGGCGACCGCGTCCGCGAGACCTTTCACCGCAACCTCGGCTTCACTCCCGAGGACATCCGCGAAAACAACCGCCTGATCGCCGAGCTGTGCAGCCGCGAACGCGATGACTACGACGCCATTCTGGTGCCGATCATTTCGCCGTTCCGCGAGTCCCGTGCCGATGCGCGAAAGCGGCTCGCGCCGGCATTCTACGAAGTGCATGTCTGCGCCAGCCTGGAGACTGTGGAGGCCCGCGATGTGAAAGGGCTCTATGCGAAGGCACGCCGCGGCCAGACCGGCAGCATGATCGGTCAGCGGGGAGGGGTGCCGTACGAGCCGCCGGAACGGCCCGAACTCGCCATCGATACCGCCGCGGAGTCCGAGACCGCGTCTGCCGACCGGCTCTTTTCCTTTGTTCTGGCCCGTCTGCCAAAGGCCGCGAATCCCGTCTGATGGCTGCCTCGTCGCTCGATCTCAACCCACAAACGCCTATCTCGCTGGGCCGTTTTCCGCGGAAGCCGGCAACCGACCTGCTCGCCCTCGCCCGCCTGTGTGCCCGCGGCGATCTCGGTCTGGCGCAAAAGGCCGCCTGTCTTCGCTTCTATTTCGACGGCGCGGGCATCCGGAACCTGTACGCCACGCTGACGCGCTCCGGATCTCACTGGTCGTTGCTCGGAATCGCGTTGGCGATGGATCTGCAGCGCGGCGGCGACGGCGAGTACCGGTTAGAGAACGATTGCTGGATACCCTTGGGTGGCGCGATATACACCAAACTCGACTGGCGCGAGCCGGCAGGCGATTGGAACTCGGAGATAGATCCTGCGGTGCATGGGATCGTGGTGACAACGCGAATGCGCGCGGCCGGCCATCGCTGCAGCGTGCCCGCACCTGTTGCCTTCCATACGCACCTGGCAATGTTCCGGCTTCGGTTTGCAGGCTTGAGCCGACTGCGCACCGCGGTCATGCTGCGCAGCATTTATGACAGCATGGAATCGAAGTACCACAAGCACCGTGTGCTGATCGGCATGGGCGTACGCCCGCTGGAATACCGGGATGGCGAGACCACCCCCCCATCGGCGGAAAACGACTATCATTTTCCGTGGGAAAAGTTGATTGCTGACGCGATCGAGTTTTACAACAGCTGGGGGGACGCCTTGCGCCGCTTCCCCCATATCCGTCTCTTCCGCTACGAGGAGCTGACCGAACATCCGGCAGAAGCCCACAAGGAATTGACGGATTTCTGGCAGCTCGACGTGCCGCTGGAATGCCTGCAAGAGGCATTTTCGCGCATTAGCAAGTCCGAGATGGCAAAACGTGTACCGGGCAGCAACATCGACAACACGTCGCGCGTCGCCAACCGGGAACGCGGTGTGGCGTTGGCGCCGGAGCGCATCGACCTGATCCGTTCGAGCCTCGAGCGCCAGCTCATCCACGATTTCGGCTACGGCTCCGAATGGCGAAAGCAGCCCGGCTGATTCCTAAGTCAGAAAGCGGACAATGATCGACCTCAACGAAAAATCCATCCTGGTCACGGGCGCGACCGGCTTCTTCGGTCAGCAATTCGTCCGAACCGTCGTGGAGCGTTTCGCGCCGCGGCGTCTCATCGTGTTCTCGCGCGACGAGTTGAAACAGTCGGAGATGCAGCGGCACTTCCCGGTTTCCCGTTACCCGTTCATGCGATACTTCATCGGCGACGTGCGCGACATGCTCCGTCTCGAAGTGGCAATGCGGAATGTCGAAATCGTCGTCCATGCCGCCGCCATGAAGCAGGTGCCTACCGCAGAGTACAATCCGTTCGAATGCGTGCGGACCAACATCCATGGCGCCGAGAACGTAGTCAACGCGGCGATGCGCGCCGGAGTGCAGCGGGTTATCGCGCTGAGCACCGACAAGGCGGCAAATCCGGTCAACCTGTACGGTGCGACCAAGCTGGCGTCGGACAAGATATTCATCGCCGCCAACAACATGAGCGGCGAGGACGGCACCTTGTTCGCCGTGGTGCGCTACGGCAACGTGCTGGGAAGCCGGGGCAGCGTGGTGCCGTTCTTCCGCAAGCTGATCGCGGACGGAGCGACGGCGCTTCCGATCACCGACGAACGCATGACCCGATTCTGGATCACGGTGGGCCAGGGTGTCGACTTCGTCCTTGCCGGCCTTGACCGGATGACCGGCGGAGAAATCTTTGTACCCAAGTTGCCGAGTATGAAGATCACTGACCTCGCCCAGGCGATGTTGCCGGGCTGCCGCTTCGACATCGTCGGCATCCGCCCGGGCGAGAAGCTGCACGAGATCATGGTTCCGCGCGACGACGCACGTATGACGCTGGAATTCGATGACCATTACGTGATCGCGCCCGCGTTCCATTTTTGGAGCCGAAACGACTACCTGAACAGTAACGGCGGACAGTCGTGCAGCGAGAATTTCGAATACTGCTCCGACAGAAACGACCGGTGGCTGAACGCCGACGACTTGCGCCGGTATCTGGACGCCGATGACTCAATCTGATCCGGTCTCCCGGCTAGCCCTTGGTACGGTCCAGCTCGGCATGAACTACGGCATCGCCAACCGCACCGGTCGACCGGAACGAGGTGCCGCCCATGCTCTTCTGCGCAAGGCCTGGGACCACGGCATCCGCGTTCTCGACACCGCACAGGCCTATGGAGACGCCGAAACGGTAATCGGCTCCTTTCTCGCCGCCGCGCCGGGATGTGACTTTCAAGTCGTCTCCAAGCTGCCACCCGGCATCGACGTCAATAATGCCGACGCGATCGTCGCGGCTGTCCGCATCAGCGTTACACGGATCGGCCGGCCTCTGGCCGCGATGCTTCTACACGACGAGAAGATGCTTGACCGCTGGCACGACGGCCTCGGCGAAGGGCTCCTTCGCGCCATCGATGAAGGACTGTGTGCGACAGCAGGCGTGTCGATCTATCGTCCGGAACGTTTCGCACAGGCGCTCGACATGCCCACGATCACGGTGATCCAAGCGCCATTTAATGCGCTCGACCGCCGCCTGCTCGACAGCGGCCTGCTTACGCGCGCCGCGAAGCGGGGGCGGGCCGTATTTCTGCGTGGCGCATTTCTGCAGGGCCTCCTGACAATGACGCCGGAAGCCTTGCCGTCGCACATGGCTTTCGCTGTGGGAACCCTGCGGCGCTGGCATATGGCCTGCAGGGACGCGGACCTGGCCCCGGATGAGGCCGCTTTGTCGTTTGCCATGGCAAGGGCGCCCGAAGCACAGATCGTTATCGGCTGCGAAACACGCGCTCAGCTTGACCGCAACCTGGCGATTGCTTCAAACATGCCCAGCGACGACGCCTTGGCATTGCTGGACTCGGTCCCTCCTGGCGACGCGATGGTGGTCAATCCGTCGCTATGGCCTGCGGCCGAACGGGGCGTCGGCGCTTGAACCCGCCCGCCGCCGTTCAAACTGCCCGGCTGCCCGGTCCGCCTTATCAGATTGAAGGCCGGTCCATCCAGCTGCGCGACGTACGTATAGAAGACGCCGACGGCCCCTATACCGACTGGATGAACGACACCGACGTCGTGCGCTATACGGAAAGTCGGCATACGGGACACAGCTGTGATTCGATTGCCGCCTACGTCGCGAAGATGGCAGGCTCGCCCGACAATCTCTTTCTCGCTATTACCGATCGTGAAGACGGCACGCATATCGGGAATATCAAGATCGGCCCCATCGATTGGCGGAACCGTATCGGCGATCTCGGACTGATCGTCGGCGACCGGCGTTACTGGGGCCGGGGCATGGCTACCGAGGCAATTTCCCTGGTCTCTGCATATGCATTCGAACAAGCACAGTTGCACAAGGTAACGGCCAGCTGTTTTGCGCCAAATGTCGCCGCGATCCGCGCGTTTCTGAAGGCCGGCTACAGCGAGGAGGGCATCCGGCGAGCCCACTGGTTGCTTGAAGGCCGCTGGTCCGACATCGTGATGCTCGGCATGATAAATCCGGCGAGCGCCAGATAAACGCATGACGGTCACCGCGATCCTGCAAGCGCGCATGTCTTCTTCCCGACTCCCGGGGAAGGTGCTGATGCCGATTATTGGGCGGCCCATGCTGGCGCTTCAGATCGAGCGCATTTTGTTTGCGGGGCTCATAGACGGCCTTGTGGTCGCGACGAGCACCAATACGGAAGACGACGCAATCGAGGCGATGTGCATTACCGAGGGCGTGCCCTGTTATCGCGGCGCTTTGGACGACGTTCTCGGCCGTTTTGCGGGCGCGATGCGTCAATGCCATGCCGACCACGCGGTGCGGTTGACCGGCGATTGCCCCCTCTCAGACCCCTCAGTGATCGATGCAATAGTTGCACACCATCTCAAGGGCGGCTTCGCCTATACCAGCAACTGCTATCCGCGCAGCTATCCGGACGGCCTCGATGTGGAAGTCATGACCCGCGCTGCGCTGGAAACCGCCGATGCCGAAGCGACGCGGCAGCAGGACCGCGAACATGTGACGCCGTTCATCGCCCGGCAGCCGGATCGTTTTCCGCGCGGCAATATTGCGCTGGATCAAGACCGGGCGGCGCTGCGCATCACGGTCGACAATCTGGAGGATCTGGAAGTCGTCACGACAATCTTCGAGGCGCTGCATCCCGCCGACCCCGGTTTCGACACCGGTGCGATCATTGCCTTTCTTGACTCACACCCCGAACTGATAGCAAGCAACGCACACCTTTCCGCCTATGGTTGATTCCCGCCCTGTTTCCAATGCCCGTCGGTTCGACGAATCCGAACGTATGCTGGATCGTGCTTTTCAGACCATACCGCTCGGCACCCAGACCTTTTCCAAGAGCGTTACGCAATATCCGCGAGGCGCCGCACCTTTCTTTATCGCCCGCGCGAAAGGGAGCCGCTGCTGGGATGTAGACGGCAACGAGTATGTCGATTTCGTCAACGCGCTGTGCGCGGTTTCTCTGGGCCATTGCGACACCGATGTGACGCAGGCCGTAACCGACCAGCTGCAGGATGGCGTCTTGTTCTCTTTGCCACATCCGGTCGAAATCGAAGTGGCGGAGCGGATTTGCGATCTCGTGCCATGCGCCGAAATGGTGCGGTTCGCCAAGAATGGTTCCGATGCAACCGCCGGCGCCGTACGTATCGCCCGCGCGTTCACCGGCAGAGACCGCATCGCCTGTTGCGGCTATCACGGATGGCAAGACTGGTTTATCGGCAGCACAAGCCGGAATGCAGGTGTGCCCAGGGCGACGTCCGAGCTCACCCATCCCTTCGCCTATAATGAACCGGAATCTCTGGCTGCCTTGTTCAAGGCTCATCCGGTTGAATTCGCCGCCGTCATCATGGAGCCCATGAATGTCGCCGCGCCCGCGCCGGGCTACCTGGAAACCATCAGGGAGATGACGCATGAACACGGCGCCCTGCTGATTTTCGATGAAATGATCACGGGCTTCCGGTACGCGCCGGGGGGGGCACAGGCGCTGTTCGGTGTAACCCCGGATCTGGCCAGTTTCGGCAAGGCGCTCGCAAACGGCTACCCCTTGTCCGCCGTCGCCGGCTGTGCCGACGTCATGCGGCTGATGGAGGAAGCCTTCTTTTCCTTTACCATGGGTGGTGAGGCACTATCGCTCGCCGCGGCGAAGGCTGCTCTGGACAAGGTAAAGCACCAGCCTGTCACCGATACGCTTGCCGCGCGCGGCCGCGCGGTGATCGACGGGCTCTCCCAGCGGATCGTGCGCCACGGCGCCGCAGACTTCGCCGCAGTCGCCGGACATCCGAGCTGGTCATTTCTGATCCTCACGCCGGCCGGCGGCTACACGACGTATCAGATCAAGACGTTGTTCCTTCAGGAGATGCTGGCCCGCGGTGTGCTAACGCTGGGCACCCACAACATGAG
>JAYOED010000067.1:2140-3588 GCA_038106575.1 Burkholderiales bacterium | reverse complement strand
CAACATGAGCTACGCCCATGGCGATGACGACATTGCTTGGCTGATGGACGCGTACGATGAAGTGCTGCCGATCCTGCGCGATGCTATTGCCGACGGCACATTGCTGGATCAGTTCCGAGGCGAGGAACTCCGTCCCCTGTTCACGGTGCGCGGTGGCTGATAATTCCCCGATACTGCCCTACGGTCGGCAGGTGATTGACGACGACGACGTTGCCGCCGTCGCCGCTGCGCTACGATCGGACTTTCTGACGACCGGTCCAGCGGTTGATGCGTTCGAGAGCGCCTTCGCCGCTAGAGTGGACGTTCCACATGCGATTGCCTGCTCAAGCGGTACGGCAGCGCTGCACCTTGCTGCGCTCGCACTGGACCTGAAACCAGGCGACCACGTAATCGTCCCCGCGATAACCTTCCTCGCCACCGCGAATGCCGCCCGATTTGTCGGCGCCGAAGTGGCCTTTGCCGATGTCGATCCCAATACCGGCCCGGACGACTTGGCGGCAGCGATCGACGCCGCCGGCACGTCGAACGCGAAAGCGGTCTTTCCCGTGCATCTGGCCGGCCAGCCGGTCGAGCTTCCGGCGCTCGCTGCGCAGGCGGAGGCAGCGGGCCTGGCCCTTGTGGAAGATGCATGCCACGCGCTGGGCACACGATATTTGGACGGCAATGTGGACTTCGCCGTCGGCGCCTGCCGGCACGCCGCAATGGCAACGTTTTCATTTCATCCCGTGAAGACCATTGCCTGCGGAGAAGGCGGCATGGTCACAACGCGCGACGACGCGCTGGCGACGAAGCTGCGCCGGTTCCGCAACCACGGCATGGGCCGCGAAGCAGACTCCATGCTGAGAAACGAACTGGCCTTCGATACAGACGATACCCTGAACCCCTGGTATTACGAGATGGGGGAAATCGGCTTCAATTACCGGCTGAGCGATATCCAGGCAGCACTCGGGCTGAGCCAGCTGACCAAGCTGGACCGATTCATCGAGCGGCGCACCGCCCTCGTCGCCCTTTACGACCGACTGCTTGCGCCGCTGGCGCCGGCGGTCAAGCCGCTGGGCCGTACCCGGACGACCCGCATCGGATGGCACCTCTATCCCGCATTGATCGATTTCGATGCCATTGGCCAATCGCGCGCCCGGGTCATGAAGGCAATGCGCGACCGCGGCGTGATCACGCAGGTGCATTACATCCCGGTTCCCTGGCAGCCATACTATCGTGACCGCTACGGAGATGCCGAATTACCCGGCGCACGTCGATACTACGAACGAACATTAAGCCTGCCGCTGTTTCCCGCGATGTCCGACAACGACGTCGAGCGGGTGGTCGAGGCGCTAGGCGAAACATGCTTCTGATTCTCGACACCGGAACAAGCAACCTGCAGTCGGTTGCCGACGGGTTTCGCCGCGTGGGCGGCGACCCGCAAATTGCCATGACGCCTGAAGCCGTAT
>JAYOED010000067.1:0-2130 GCA_038106575.1 Burkholderiales bacterium | reverse complement strand
ATCATACTGCCGGGTGTAGGCGCCTTCGAAAAGGGTATCGCGGCGCTTCGTGATAACGGGGTCGCGGAAGCGCTGGTGCAGCGCACGGCAACTCACGGCGTGCCGCTCCTCGGCATCTGCCTCGGCATGCAGCTGCTTGCCGAGGAAAGCGAGGAACATGGCGTCCATCAGGGGCTGGGGCTCATCCCCGGACGCGTGGTGCGGTTGATACCCGACAAGCCCGGCTATCGGGTACCCAATTTCGGCTGGCACGACGCCACCTTCACCGCCGGCAATCCGCTGTTCGACAAAAATGCCGGGCCGACGCCATTCTACTTCGCGCACAGCTATCACTTCGCGGCTGCCGATACCGCCGATGTTGCGGCGACGATCGATTACAGCAGCCGCAAAATCACGGTAGCGGTCGCGCGGAACAACATCTTCGGGCTTCAGTTTCATCCCGAGAAAAGCCAGGACGCCGGGCTCGATGTGCTCGCGCGGTTCCTGACGCATGCCCGGACGCTTGGACGCTCTGTCTGAAATCGGATCATCGTGCAGTATCATCGCCTCATTCCCTGCCTACTCTTGAAACACGGGCTGATCGTCCGCAGTCAGGCGTTTTCCATTCACCAGATCATCGGCAATCCGGTCAGCACCATTGACCGGCTGTCGAGCTGGAATGTCGATGAACTCGTGCTGTTGGATATTAGTCGTGAGGATCGCCACGACATGCGGCGCGAGGACCACTTCGTCCGCTACGAAAGCGACTCCACGCTGGACCTTTTGCGCTATGTCGCGCGCGCGTGCGGTATGCCCCTCAGCTTCGGTGGGCGCATTCGCACGCTGGAGGATTTCCGCCAGCGCCTCGGTGCGGGCGCCGACAAGTGCGTGATCAACACCGAAGCCTACCGCCGGCCCGAATTCATTCGCGAGGCCTCGGAAACATTCGGCGCGCAATGTGTGGTCGTGAGTATTGACGTCCTGCGAAAGGATGACGGTAGCGTGGAGGTCTGGATCGACGGCGCCCGTGAGGCCACGGGCGCCAGTCCTGAGGACTGGGCGCGCGAAGCGGAGCGCATGGGGGCAGGCGAGATCTTTCTCAACTCCATCGATCGGGACGGCGCCGGAAAGGGCTACGACCTTGATCTGATCAAGGCGGTAACCGATGCAGTTGCGATCCCTGTGATCGCTTGCGGCGGGGCCGGAGACTACACGGACTTCCCGAAAGCAATTACCGAAGGTGGCGCGGCGGCGGCGGCGGCGGCCAACATCTTTCATTTTCGCGAACTGTCCTATCCCCTTGCCAAGGAAACCTGCATCGAGGCCGGAATCGACATGCGGCCCGCCAACGTAAGCGGCAGGTGGTTCCCGCGCGAACTTCCCTATGACGGCGAGGTGGAACGCGGCCGGATCGACGCCAGGCTCGCGGACGCAAAAGTCGGGCACTATCGGGCTGCTGACGCAACAGGCGCTCCACCCGCCATGACCTGGTGCAAACGGTGCGTCTATCCGCTGATCAGCGCCACGCCGATGTCGCTGGACGAAGAAGGCGTCTGCATGGGTTGCCGCATGGCTCATGTATACAACGGCATCCCGGAAACGGAGTGGAAGCGCCGCGAAGGGCTGTTCTACGACATACTGGACCAGAACCGCTGCCGCGACGGCAGCCGCCATGATTGCGTAATTCCGGTGAGCGGCGGCAAGGACAGCTATTTCCAGGTGCACTATGTGAAGCACGTGCTGGGCTTCAACCCCCTGCTTGTCACCTATTACGGCAACAACTTCACCGAGGTAGGCCAGCGCAACCTGCTACGCATGAAGGAAGCGCTGGAAGTCGACCACATCATCTACCAGCCGAGTGTCGGCCTGCTGAAGAAGCTGAATCGGCTGGGGCTGATCGCGATGGGCGACATGAACTGGCACAACCATCTCGGGCTGTCCACGGTGCCGATGCGAACCGCCGCACAGCACGGCATCCCGCTAGTGATCTGGGGCGAGCACGGCTACGCGGATATCTGCGGCCAGTACTCCAACGACGACTATTTCGAATGGACCTACCGGAACCGCCGCGAGCACATGGCGCGCGGGTTTGAATGGAACTATTTCGTCGGCATGGATGGCATTACCGGCCCCGACATGGCTTGCTATCGG
>JAYOED010000007.1:19944-61004 GCA_038106575.1 Burkholderiales bacterium | reverse complement strand
ATTTTTGGGTGGGGCCGTGGTAGCCCGAGCGGATTTTCCAGTCGGCGCCGTTAACACTGGCGGCGTGGGTGTCCACCACCACCTCCCCAGTATTAGCCACGGGATCGGGTTGATCGCCGTACTGCAGCACCTCGGGGCCTCCGTTTTTCATGAAGTAAATCGCTTTCACTGCGCGGCTTTCATTTTCTTATTGTTCCTTGTCGATTTGCAGCGGCCCAGCCGGCGCACCGGTCTGCGGCTCGGGCAAGGCCCTTTTGTATCACAGCATGCACAGACTGATTAAAGTGTTAGCCGTTATGCATGTATCGAAGTATGCAGAGCGCGTCCTTCAATACCCGTTCAGCCCCCGGACGCTGCGGGTTTGCGGGGGGGTAATGCCGGGTGACCTAGGGTATGATTATTTAAATATTTGTTTTTATTGATATTTTTACATTTCCGGTCGCTGTTAAAATCCGACTGTGCATCGTCTTCATATATAACAACATCAGGAGGAACTCATGTTCACCCGACTGCTCTCTCTCAGCCTCGCCGCCCTTGCTTTCACTGCACCTACAATCGCCGCCGACTACCCCACCCGCCCCGTGCGCGTGATCGTCGGTTTCGGCGCCGGTGCGCCGGATACCGTAGCGCGACTCGCATTCGGCCAGGTGTCGTCGCAGGTCGGGCAGCAGTTCATCGTCGACAACCGTCCCGGCGCCAACGGCATCATCGGCGCCTCGCTGGTCAAGGAAGCCACGCCCGACGGCCACACCTTCCTGCTCACCTCGGCGTCGTTCGCGACCAATCCGCATGTGCGCAAAAAGTTGCCCTTTGACGTACGCCGCGATTTCACGCCGGTGACCAATGTCGCCGCGGGCGGCGGCTATTTCATGGTGGTGCATCCCAAGGTACCTGTGCGCACTGTCAAGGAGCTGATCGCGCTCGGCCGCAAGCCGGATTCAAAACTCGCCTTCGGTTCGGCGGGCCTCGGTAATACGCTGCATCTCGCCGGCGAACTCTTCAACAAGAAAACTGGCACGCGCATGGTGCATGTGCCGTACAAGGGCGCGGGCCCTGCGATTGCGGCGATGGTCGCCGGCGAAATCCAGGTGATGTTCGTCACCACCTCGCTCGGCCTTCCGCAAATCGAGGCCAAGCGCCTGCGCCCGCTCGCCTTCACCGGACCCAGCCGCGCACCCTACCAGCCTGACGTGCCGACGATTGCCGAAGCCGGTACGCCGGAGATGACGCTCGACAACATGAGCTGGTACGGCGTGTTCGGCCCGGTGAAAGTGTCGGCGAAGATCACCGCCAAGGTACAATCCGAAATTGCCAACGCGCTGAAAACCGCCGCCGTGCAGAAGGGGCTTGCCGCGCGCAAGCTGCGCCCGGTCGGCGACACGCCAGCTGAATTCAAAAAGTTCTTTGAGAGCGAACTCAAGCGCTTCGCCGCGATCGTCAAGGAAACCGGCTACAAGCCGGAATAAGCGCGGGCTTCTCTGATGAAATCTGCAGGTCTGGTCCTGTTGATCCTGCTATCGGCATCCGCCTGCGCGCAGGCGCCGCCGCGGGGAAGCTACTGCTCGGGCAGCGAGCGCGTCGAGTACCGCATCGCCAAGGGCGATGTGGTGTTCACGCACGGTAAGCAGGAATACCGCGGGCCCACCTCTTATTCCCGGTTCGGCCGTCAGCAGCCGCCCAAGGGCTTTGTGATCGCGCTGCTGATCGGCGGCCCCGATATGGAAGCCCTGCTCTTTAAAGACCGTCTGGAGTGAAGCGGCCGCAACTGGAAATCCTGCTCCACAGTCGCAGCGCGCTGATTGGATTTTGGCCGGAACTCGAGCCCATAGTCGTTGTCCATGGCCAATGACTGAAACCCCGATGCCCGCAACCAAGCAAATGACCGTGTTTTATGACGGCGCCTGTCCGTTGTGCCGCCGGGAGATCGCCTTTTATCAGCGGCTTGACCGCGCGCAGCGCCTGGTCTGGCGCGACGTCGCGCAGACTGCAGAGTGTCCTGAGGGTTACTGCCAGACCGACTTGCTGGCGCGGTTTCATGTGCGTACGGCCGAGGGTCGTATGGAGAGCGGAGCGAGGGCGTTCGCGGCGTTGTGGATGATGTTGCCTGCGCCGTGGCCAGTATTCGGGCGCATCGCACGGTGGCCAGGCATCCCCTGGCTGCTCGAAGCTGCCTACAGGCTATTCCTACTGCTGCGGCCGCTGATCCGGCGGCTAGCATGAACGCTCCAACGAAACGGTCGCTGCCTGCACTGGCACTGTTCGTGGTGCTTGTGGTGCTGGGCGGCATGGCGATCGGTTACGTCACCCGTCCCGGCGAGTGGTACGCCACCCTGAACAAACCCGCGTTCAATCCGCCCGGGTGGGTGTTCGGCCCGGTGTGGACGACGCTCTACGTGATGATTGGTGTGGCGGGCTGGCGGCTGTGGCGTGCGCACCACAACAGCCGGGCGATGGAATTGTGGTGGCTGCAGCTCGCGTTGAATTACCTTTGGTCGCCGGCGTTCTTCGGGCTGCACAACCCGGCGCTGGCATTAGTGGTGATCGTGGTGCTGCTGGCCGCGATCATCGCTACGATCGCCGCAGCATGGAACCCTGACCGCACCGCAGCGCTGCTGTTTCTGCCTTATGCCGCCTGGGTAGGATTTGCGACGGTGCTCAACGCTACCCTCGTCGCACTGAACTAGCGCCACCTCTTAGCGGGAGGGGTCCTTCGCGCAGCGAAAGCCGATGTACACCACCGCGGTGTCCTTGGGCTTGCTCGCACGGTGGTCGTGGTGCATCTGCGCGGCGCCGTACCACCACGAGCCGCCGAGCGTGAGCCGTTCGTTGTCGCTACCGCCGTCCACCCACTCCCACACGTTCGCGCCCATGTCATACAGTCCGTTGACGCCAGCTTTGGTGGTACCGGCCACCGCATGGCCGCGGCCGCGCGTGAGCACGGTGGATCGGTTTTGCACTTTGACGCGCCCGCAGTCATCGAGGCAGTTCGCGCCCGCTGCAGTGTCGCCGGTGGGATAGGGATAGGTTTTGCCGTGGGTAAACGGCGGCGGCGGTGTCGTGCGACGCTCGGTGTAGGCAGCTTCGATCCATTCCGCTTCGGTGGGCAACCGCTGCCCGGCCCAGCGGCAGTAGGCCTGCGCTTCGTCAAAGGTGACATGCACGGCCGGTTCGTTGTCGGTTGCCGCTGCGCCATAGGGCGCCTGCCAGGTCCAGCCAGGTTTGCGCACCCAGCCTGACTCGTACACCGCACCGCCGCCCTGCTGTTCGGCGCGGGTGCGCATCCCGGTGGCCCTCACGAAGGCGCGAAAGGCGCCGACGGTGACTTCAGTGCGGTCGATGGCAAAGCGGCCAATAGGCTGTTGTTCGGCGGCGGTGGCAACCGTGGCTAACAGCACGAGCAGGCCGGTCAATAAGAAACGGATGATCATGGAATTGCGAATATTGTTGAACGAAACATCGCGCAGGATACAGCAACAGCAATCCGTCCTGCTCTACATGTGGACCTGCGGTTGCAGAAGGAGCACAGGTCAACATATCTTGTTCCCCTCAAAGCAATCGATCAGGGAGTCCTGCATGAACGGAAAAATCCGCCGCGTTATCACCGGCCACGACAAGAACGGCAAGGCCGTTGTTCTTGAAGACCAGCTTGCCCCCGCGGTGCGCACCAATCCGCTGCGCCCGGGTCACATCTCGGTGGACATGTGGAAGACCGCGGCAACGCCGCACATCCTCCACGCGTCCGAGCCCGATCCGACGGGCGGGCCGAAGCAGATCCACCCGTTGCCCGGAGGCACGGTGTTCCGCATCAGCGAGATCGCGCCCGAGACTGAAGCCATCCGCAACATCAGCCCCGAGCAATCCAAGGCGGTGTTCGAAGCGATGGGCAACAAGGATGCCACCACCGCCGGCACCGCCAAGGGCCGTCACCCGTTCATGCACCGCACGCAGACCATCGACTACGCGGTGGTGCTGAAAGGCGAGATCACCATGCTGCTCGACGATCAGGACGTGGTGCTGAAGGAAGGCGACGTTGTCATCCAGCGCGGCACCAACCACGCCTGGAGCAACCGCTCAGACAAGCCGGTGCTGATGCTGTACGTGCTGATCGACGGCAAGTTCGACGAAGAGCTGCAGGGGTATTTTGGTACCGCTGCAGCACATTGAGCGACCCCACCCAACAAAAAAACCTGCACTGCGCGGGATTTTTTAATTTGAAATGAAACAATATCAATGTAGCTTCAGTCCCGCGTCCTTCGCGAGCTTGCGCCACTTGTTGACTTCCGACTGGATGTGTTTGGAAAACTCATCAGGCGAGGAACCCACCGGCGTTGAGCCGTCGCGCGCGAGACGCTTGGCAACCCCCGGATCCCTCACCGCATTGACGATCGCGCCGCGGATCTTGTGGATGATCGGCTTGGGTATTTTCGACGAGCCAATGATGCCGTACCACTGGTCGACCTCGTAACCGGGCACACCCGCCTCCGCTACCGTCGGCACGTCGGGAATCGCCGGCGAGCGCTTGGAGTCGGTCATCGCCAGCACGCGCACCCTGCCGCTCTTCCAGTGCGCGCGTACGCCGAACAGCGTGCCGAATCCCACCTGCACTTCCCCGGCGAGGTTGGCAACGATACCGGCTGCGGTGCCCTTGAACGGCACGTGGACCAGCCGCACCCTCGCCATGTGATTGAACATCTCGCCGGCGAAATGCTGCAGGCCACCGGTGCCGGACGAGCTGAACAGCAGCTTGCCGGGATTGGCCTTGGCGTAGGCGACCATTTCCCTGATGTTTTTCACTGGCACCGCAGAATTGATGTAAACCACGTAGAACAGCGAAGTGGCCTGCGAGATGCCCTGGAGGTCCTTGTTCAGGTCATAGGGCAGCTTGGTGTTAGTGGCCGAGTTGACGCTCATCGACGCTGAAATCAGGCAGATGGTGTAGCCGTCAGGGTTGGCTTCGTTGGCGATGTTGACGCCGATCGCGCCAGCAGCGCCGGTGCGGTTGTCCACCACCACCTGCTGCCCCCACTGCTCGCCCATGTGCTTAGCCAGCATACGCGCGGTGGTGTCGGTGCCGGCACCCGGCGTGAACGGTGCGATCAAGCGCACCGGCCGTTCCGGAAACGCCTTGACGGCATCGGCCGCCCAGCCTGCGGTGGACATCGCGGCGATGGCTGCAGCCGCCAGCATGCCACCCGCGCAGCGAGAAATGGTGTTCATGTTGATTCCTTCCTAGAGTAATGAACGTATGATTTTTTTTAGTGGCATTATGGTAGGCAATTCACCCTGCCTGCGCCATTCACAATTCGCAAAGCGGACTGCGCCAATGCCCGTCGTAATGGGAATAGACTTAACTTTTTGTTTTTATTAATTTATTTTTGATGATCCGGCATTCCCCATATAGCATGCCACAGCTTATCGAGGCGCTTGTACGACACCGGGTATGGCGTCTTCAGTTCCTGCGCATACAGCGACACCCGCAGTTCCTCGATCTGCCATCTGAATTTGGCAAGCAGCGGGTGGATGGCGCCCGCCCTGCGCTGCTGGTCGAGCCTGAGCTCGTAGCGGTTCCACAGTTCAGCGATGCTCGCCGCATGTTTGGCGTCGCGTTCGGGATTGGCCGGAAACTTAACAAGCCGCATCTGCATCGCCCTCAGGTAACGCGGCAGGTGCGCTAACTGCGGCCACGGTGTTGCACTGAAAAAGCCCTTACCGATCAGACACTGGCATTGCGTGCGAATGTCGTTGGCGGCGCGTGCCAAATCGCCCTTCGCAGCGCCCAGAGCCAGCGACAGCTGGTGATGCTCGGAAGCGATGGTGGTGAACAGACGGCAAGCTGCTTCGTTAACCGCCGGCAGCCGCGTGCGTGCGCGCTTGACCTGATCATCAAAGGCTTTCAATCCACGCGGTAGTTCGTCGTCGCCGATGAAGGCGCGATCACAGATCGCGTTGATCAGGTCAGCACGCAGTTCGTCGACATTGGCAACGGCGCGCAACTGCAGAGCGGATTGATCAAAGCCTTTGAGATTTTTTTCGAGCTGGCGCAGCTGCTCCTTAAGCGTGAGCCGTATCAGCCGCACCGTACCGGCGCGCATTGATGTAGCAGCCGTAGCTTCGACGTCAAAGAGCTGGATCGCCACGCTGTCGCCATCATCAGCTAGCGCGGGGTAGCCGGTAATTTTTCGGCCACTGCGGGTAAAAGTCAGCGTCTGCGGCAGGTAGCCAAAGTCCCAAGTTCGGATGTCCTTGCGTTCGATACCGGTAGTGGTTTCACTGAACGTAAGTTGCGCGGCCTCACCCAGCTGGCGCTTCAGCGCTGCGAGATCGCGACCAGACGCCAGCTCGCGCCCTGATTCGTCGATGATACGGTAATTGCAGCGCAGGTGCGGGGGGTAGTCAATCGCGGCGGCCTGCTCCGCGGTCAGCGGCGCACCGGCAGCGCGTGAGGCGTAACGTGCAACCGCGCTGGCGAACTCACCCTGCGCGGAGCCTTCGGCTTCGAGAAATTTCGTGATGTGTTCCGTCGGCGGCGTCAGGTTGCGCCGCCAGTTCTTCGGCAGCGCCTTGAACGCGAACGCCACCTTGTCGCGGATCATGCCCGGTACCAGCCAGTCGAAAGCGACAGCATCCAGCTTGTTGAGCAGCACTAGCGGCACCGTCGCGGTAATGCCGTCGAGCGGATGGCCGGGATCGAAACGGTACTTGAGCTTGACCTCGATTTCACCGTTGTTGAGGCACTCCGGAAACTGCGCTTCTGTGATGTCTTCCGCGGCGTGACGCATCAGGTAATCGCGGGTGAGCAGCATATGGTCGGCATTGCCGTGTTCGGCTTCTTTGCGCCACTTCTCGAATCCAGCGCCGTTGACGATGCCCTGCGGAATGCGTTCGTCGTAAAAAGCGAAAATCACTTCGTCGCTGACCAATACGTCGCGCTTGCGCGCCTTATGCTCCAGCTCCTGCACCTCCTTGATGAGCTTTTGATTGAGTTGAATGAATTTCGCGGGTGTCGTGAATTGACCGGCCACCAGCGCCTGGCGGATGAAAATCTCACGCGCTTCCTTCGGGTTAATCGCACCGTAATGCACCTGGCGCTTCGAGATGATGGTGAGACCGTAGAGCGTGACGCGTTCAAAGGCCGAGACCATCGCGCGCTCACGCTCCCAGTGCGGGTCGAAGTAATGGCGCTCTACCAGGTCGCGTGCCAGCGGTTCAATCCACTCAGGCTCGATGCGTGCCACCGTGCGTGCGTAGAGCCGCGCAGTGTCCACCAGCTCACCGGCCATCACCCATTTCGGCTGCGCCTTACGCAGGCCGGAACCGGGGAAAATGTTGAACTTGATGCCGCGCGCGCCGAGATACTCGCCTTCCTCGGTCTTAAAGCCGATGTTGCCGAGCATCCCAGCGAGCAGCGCGCGATGGATCTGTTCAGGAGTAGCCTCGGTTTCGTTGGCGTGCATACCGAGCTCAGCCACCAGCGCCGCGAGCTGACTGTGGATGTCGCGCCATTCGCGCAACCGCCGCTGTGACAGGAACTGCTCGGCGAGCTCCTGCGCCAGCTTACGATTGGATTTCTTGTGCTTGATGGATTCATTGAAGAAGTCCCAAAGCTTTAGGTAGCTGGTGAAATCGGACTTGGCGTCAGTGAACTGTGCATGTGCGCGGTCGGCAGCCTCGGATTTCTCGAACGGCCGCTCGCGCGGATCCTGCACCGAGAGTGCCGCAGCAATGATCAGCACTTCGGCGAGGCAGTTCTCCTGCTTGGCGGCGATGATCATGCGCGCGATGCGCGGATCGATCGGGAATTTAGCCAGTTGCCCGCCCACCGGAGTCAGCTGCTTCTGGACATCAACCGCGCCGAGTTCAGTGAGCAGTTGGTAGCCGTCGGCGATCATCCGCGGCGTCGGTGCCTCGAGGAATGGAAAGTCCTCTACGTCGCCGATCTTCAACGCCTTCATGCGCAGGATCACGTGCGCTAGCGACGAGCGCAGGATTTCGGGATCGGTGTACTGCGGACGCGCTGCGTAGTCGTCCTCAGCATAAAGCCGGATCGCGATGCCGGCGGCAACGCGTCCGCAGCGTCCGGCTCGCTGGTCGGCAGAGGCACGGGAGATTTTTTCGATCTGCAGCTGCTCGACCTTGTTGCGATAGCTGTAGCGGTTGATCCGCACCTGACCACTGTCGATCACGTAGCGGATGCCGGGTACGGTCAGCGAGGTCTCGGCAACATTGGTGGAGAGCACGATGCGCCGCGCGCCATGCGGCCTAAAAACCTGCTCCTGTTCCTCGAACGACAGCCGCGCATAGAGCGGGAGGATTTCCGCGCCCTTGGGATGGTGTTTGCGCAGCGCTTCAGCAGTTTCGCGGATTTCGCGCTCACCGGGAAGGAACAACAGGATGTCGCCGCCGGCCTTTTCCCGCCATAGTTCAGTCACCGCGTCGACGATGGCGTCATCGAGATCCTTCTCTTCGTCATCGACCGGGCGGTAGCGCACCTCCACAGGATAGGTACGCCCCGAGACCTCGATCACCGGAGCCGGCTTGCCGTTGATGGCGAAATGCCTTGCGAAGCGTTCTGCATCGATGGTCGCCGAAGTGACGATGATCTTTAGGTCGGGGCGCCGTGGCAGCAGGCGTTTGAGGTAGCCGAGCAAAAAATCGATGTTGAGGCTGCGCTCGTGCGCCTCGTCAATGATCAGCGTGTCGTAGGCGCGCAACTCGTAGTCACCCTGAGTCTCTGCGAGCAGGATGCCGTCGGTCATCAGCTTGATGTAGGTGTTTGCGGATAGCTTGTCGGAAAAGCGCACCTTGTAGCCGACGGCATGCCCCAGCGGGCTTTTCAGTTCGTGCGCAATGCGGGTGGCGACCGTGCGCGCGGCGATGCGCCGCGGCTGAGTGTGGCCGATCAGACCATGCACGCCGCGCTGCAGTTCGAGGCATATCTTCGGCAGCTGCGTGGTCTTGCCCGAACCGGTCTCTCCGCAAACCACTATGACTTGGTATGCAGAAATTGCGCGTGCGATGTCCTCGCGCTTGGCTACCACCGGCAGATCATCAGGATATTGCGGCTGCGGCAGGTTGCGTAGACGCTGTTCGATGTCGGCCGCGGAACTTTTCATGAAGCCAGCGCCTTCAGACGTGCATTGCGCTCGGCTGCAGGCAACTCCGCGAGCTCGCGGACTGCCGCGTAGAACCGCTGCAGGTCGTCACCGTGCTGTTTAAGAAGCGCCCTAAACGCCGGCACCTGCTGCGTATACACCGCCGCAGCCGCCAGATGCGCATTGCCCAGCGGCTGCGCGAACCAGCGGTCATATCCTGAGAAACCTTTCCACTCCTGACGGCGGCGCTGGTAATCCGCTCTCAGCGCGGCAAAGACTTCGATCTTGCGCCGGCGTTTTTCCTCAACACCCGCCGGACCTGCATACAGGACTGCGAGTTCAGCTCGGGTCTTTGTAATCAGATTACGAAAGTCTTCACGGTAGCGCTGCAGCGCTACGTAACGCCGGCGATCGTCTTCGCTGCCGTGCGCCGCCAGCCAGCGCGCAACCCCGGCCTGCTCGACCGCCGTGGCGAAGGATTCATTGAACACGGTGTCATCCTTGACATAGACCACCTGGTGCGCGAGTTCGTGGAACAGCAGCCGCGCCAGTTCAGCTTCGGGATAATGGATGAAGGTATTGAGCACCGGATCGGCGAACCAACCGATAGTCGAATATGCAGGCACGCCGCCGATGTAAACGTCGTTGCCCTCCCCGGCTAATTCTTTGGCATGGGCACGCGCACCAACCTCGTCGAAATAACCACGGTAATTGACGCAACCGGCCACCGGAAAACACCACTGCTTCGGCTCGATCGAAAACTCGGGCGCCGAGAACACGTTCCACACCACGAACGGCCGCGCCAGATCGGCGTAGGCGCGGTAGCTGCGGTTATTTGGCAGCGTGAGTTCGCGGGCGGCATATTGCCGAATGCGCAGCACGCGTTGGAGTTGTGTGCGCAGTTTTGGTTCCAGTGCGGAGTCCTTGAGCAGGCGCTCAATCGGCACTTCGCGACTCCATATCTCGAGCTGGCCGCCGACCGACCGCAGGTAATACGAGAAATTGCCGCAACCGCCGAGCACAACGGACACCACCAGCGCCGCTGCGATGCGCATCATGACGTGGCTTCGAAACGCCCGTTTTTGAGGAACACGCAGCATTGATCGGCAACTTCGCGCGAGATCAGCATTTCACTGTGACTGACTTCGAGCAGCACGCGCTGGTGCGGCCCAGGGATTTCGGTTTCGGCGACCGTGACCGCCCCGTCGTGCGGACGCGGCAGGTTGGGCGCAATCAGCCAGCCGAGACCAAAACCGCGGGTGCCGGCGATGACACCGACTTCTACGGCCGGTATCGCCGGTCGCACACCGTTCATCCATTCGCCGATGCTGTGACCGAGGAGCGCGGTGCCGCCCGGAAACTGAGCCAGGCGCTGCGCAGCGAAACTCCCGGTATACGGCGTGCCGACCAGCAGCAGCCTGCCGCAACGCACCGACGGTACCGATTCGAGCATTTTAAGCGCGATCAGTCCGCCCATGCTGTGGCCGACGATGTGCACACGCGGCGCATGTAGTTTGGCGCAGAACTGGGCGAGCCGCTCGGCGTTCTCGCTGAGCGTCAGCTGCATCGACGGATAGGAATAGGTGTAGGTGTCGAAACCGCACTGCTCGATGCGCCGCGCGAGCCAGCCCATGACCATGCCGTGCAGCCACAGGCCATGAACTACGATCACCGGCTCGGCAACAGTCATATCCTGGACATGATATTTTAACTATATGTTTTAATTATTATTTTTGTCATACCGAACCGTCACCGAAAATGGTCACGCCATCCGCACCGAGATGCTCGGCGTCGCCCCAGCGGCCCGCGCTCCAGCGGCCGTCGTCGACGCTGAACCAGTTGAGACTGGCGTTGACCAGCGGCACCGGCCGCGGCTCGTTCAGCGGCAGACCACTGGAGATGCGATAGGCGCTGTCGAGCACCAGGCCGTGCGTCACTACCGCAACGCTTTCACCGGCATGACGCACAGCAATCTCTTCGAGCGCAACGCGCACGCGCGCCATGAACGCGATAGGACTCTCGCCGCCCGGGACCGTGAACTCGGGATCGCGCGCCAGGAAGCGCGCGTGTACGTCGGGATCACGCTGCAGCATCTCCGCGCGATTGAGCCCTTCGAAGATGCCAAAGTGGCGCTCGCGCAGCCGCTCATCGGTAACCACGGCATGGCCCGTGCATTGGGCGATGCATTCGGCGGTGCGCCGCGCGCGCGGCAGATCACTGGAATACAGCGCAGCGAAGACCTGTGACTTCAGCCGTTCGCCGAGTCGCTGCGCCTGCCACAGGCCGCGTTCGGTCAGCGGACTGTCGAGCTGGCCCTGCATGCGTCGCTCGGTGTTCCAAAGCGTTTCTCCGTGGCGGATCAAAATCAGTTGAGTCATTGGGACGTTCGGATCATCGCGGAAAGCCCGCATTTTACGGAAATTGGCGCTCATCACCTCAAAATGTCCTGACAAGCGCAAAGATTTTGAAAGATTATAATCGGCGCGATGCCAGTCTCCGATCTCTTCCAGACCCACATCCTGATCCTCGCACCGCTGATCGTATTCACGGCCTACGTGGTGTTCGGCATCTCCGGTTTCGGCTCGACGCTGATCGCGGTGCCACTGCTCGCGCACATCTTCCCCATCAAATTCGTGGTGCCGTTCTTCGTGATCATCGACTGCGTCGGCGCCTTCAACATGGGTCTGCGCCTTCGTGCCGACGTTATGCGCCGCGAACTACTCCTGCTGCTGCCGTTCATGGCGCTCGGGATTCTCGGCGGCGTGTGGCTGCTCGTGCGCCTGCGCCCAGAGCTGCTACTCGGCGGACTCGGATTATTCGTAGTGTTCTTCGGGGTGTCCTACGTGATCAAGCGTGGCAAGGGGTTTCCGCTGCCGCACTGGTCCGGTGCGCCGATCGGTGCGTTCGGCGGCGCGACCTCGGCGGTATTCGGCATCGGCGGCCCGATTTACGTGTTCTTCCTCGCCAGCCGTGGCGCAACGCCGACGCAGGTCCGCGCGACGATGCCGATGATCTTCATGTTCACCACGCTCGCGCGCATCGCCATGTTCATCTTCGCGGGACTCTACTCACCAGCGGCGCTGGTCGCGGCAGCCGCGTTGCTGCCGATGATGGGTCTGGGCATCTGGGCCGGACACCATCTGCACATCAACCTCACCCAACAGACGGTCATTCGCATCATGGGAGCATTACTGGTGGTCAGCGGCGTTTCACTGATCGTGCGCGCCGCGTCGGCCTGACCGCGCCGGCTTCAGTTGCGCCGGCGCAGGAAGCCGGCGATGCGTTCCACGCCCTCGCGCAGCACTTCCACCGGCTGGGTATATGCGAAGCGAACATGTTCGTCCGCCGCATGCGTGCCGAAATCGATCCCCGGCGCGACCGCTACTCCTGCTTCTTCCAGCAGGTCGCAGGCAAACGCGAGGCTGTCCCTGGTAAACCGTGAACAGTTGGCGTAGATGTAGAACGCTCCCTGAGGCAGTTGCGGCACGCCGAAGCCGAGTTTGCGCAAGGCCGGCAGCAGGAAGTCACGCCGATTTCTGAACTCATCTCGCCGTGCGTCGAGCAGTTTGAGTGTTTCCAGCTCAAACGCCGCCAGTGCCGCATATTGCGCAGGCGTTGAAGGCGCGAGAAAGAAATTCTGGGCCAGCCGCTCAGCGGCGTCGACATAGGGCTCGGGCACCACCATCCAGCCCAGGCGCCAGCCGGTCATGTTGAAGTATTTTGAAAAGCTGTTGATCACGAACACATCGTCACGCAAAGCTAGCACCGTCCGCGCATCCCCGTCATAGACCAGACCGTGATAGATCTCGTCGACGATCAGTGCGCCGTTGCGTTCGGCGACAAACTGCGCCATCGACTGCAGTTCTTCTGCTGTAAGCAGCGTTCCGGTCGGATTCGACGGAGTGGCCACCAGCGCCGCTACGGTCCGCGCACCCCATCGCTGTTCGAGATGTGCGCAGCGCAGCTGATAATTGCTGTCGGGGCCAACGGCGACGCCGACCGGCACACCCTCCATCAGCTCCACGAAATGACGATTGGCCGGATAGCCGGGATCGGCCAGCAGCACCTCGTCGCCAGAATTAATCAGCGCCGCCATCGTCAGCAGCAGCGCTCCCGATCCGCCCGAGGTAATGATGATACGGTGGGGATCCACATCGACTCCGTGCCGAGACCCGTAGAATCCGGCAATGGCCTGCCGCAGTTCGGTTGTTCCCTTGGCCGGCGTATAAAACATGTCGCCCCGTGCCACTGCGCTCGCCCCGACGACACTGACCGGTTCGGGCGTCGGGAAATCGGGTTCACCGATTTCCATGTGGATGATGCTGCGTCCTGCGGCCTCGAGTTCCTTGGCCCGCGCCAGCAGCACAAGTACGTGGAACGGTTTGATGGCGCCGACGCGGCGCGCCAGCAGCTGATTGTTACGGGTATTCATGCTGAAATCATGGGGCTGGCTACTCCGCTCTTAGCACGCCGATGGAACCCACCCCTGGTTAAATTGATGCAACGGGTTAATCTGTTGCCACTTGTTGATTCCGGAAATTCTGAAAATACCGCGCTGATTATTGAATGTGCGAATCAAGTGCGCATAACCTAACACAAAAATAACCCACACCCCACCTCGGGGACGGCATCTGGCAAAGCAGGAGACAGTCACCGCTGCTGCCGCGTAGCCCTCGATGCAGACGCTGTACCGGGCAACGGCAGCGCGGTCTTGTACTTGACCTGCTTCAGTGCAAAGCTCGACTTGAGATTGCCGACGCCGGGAATCTTCGCCAGGAAATCGACGATGAATCGCTCCAGCGCCTGAACGTCGGACACCATCACCCGCAGCATGTAATCGGAATCCCCGGTCATTAGGTAGCACTCCATGACTTCAGGGCGCTCGGCGATCGCCGCCTCGAACAGTTCCAGAGCCTTTTCAATCTGGCGCTCCAGCCGCACCTGTATGAACACTGACACTGTCAGTCCCAGCGTCAGCGCATCGAGCAGCGTGACATAACGGCCGATCAGCCCAGATTCTTCCAGACGCCGCACGCGCGCGAGGCATGGCGAGGGCGACAGGTTCACCGCCCGCGCCAGTTCGACGTTGGACAGCCGCGCGTTGTCCTGGAGCCGAGCGAGGATTTTCCAGTCAGTTGCATCTAGTTCTATTTTTAGCATTTTATGCTTTTTTATTAATGATATTCAGAATTATATTTTGAATTTTAGCTTTAAAACAAGTATATAAGAAATCCTGTTCCGCGGTCGTTTTCGTATCATCCCTCTAGCGAGCGCGACGCGCGGAGGAGCCTCTTTCATGTCCAACCTGTCTAATCTTTCTGCCACATTCTGGCGGGTCATGCCCGCTGATCCCGATCCCGTCGAAACCCGGGAATGGCTGGATGCCTTCAATTCGCTGATCGAATCGGGAGGACGTGAACGCGCAACCTACCTGCTGCGCAAGCTGCTCGACGAAGCGCGCGTCCGCCGCGTGCCGATGCCGCCGGTCCTCAACACCCCGTACTGCAACTCGATCGCGCTGTCGGAGCAACCGCAGTTTCCGGGCAACCTCGACATCGAGGCGCGCATCTCCGCCATCGTGCGCTGGAACGCACTGGCGATGGTGGTGCGCGCCAATCGCGGTGCCGCCGAACTCGGCGGCCACATCGCCACCTACGCCTCGATTGCCGATCTCTTCGAAGTCGGCTACAACCATTTCTTCCGGGCCGGACAGGACGGCGACGCAGTGTTCTTTCAGCCACACGCTTCGCCCGGAGTCTATGCACGCGCCTGGCTCGAAGGCCGGCTGACCAACGCCCAGCTGGATAACTACCGACGCGAGACCGCGGGTCCCGGCACCGGTCTGTCATCATACTGCCATCCCTATCTGATGCCGGATTTCTGGCAGTTCCCCAACGCATCAATGGGGCTGGGACCGGTCAATGCCATCTACCAGGCGCGCTTCATGCGCTACCTCGAGCATCGCGACATCCGCAAAACCGCGGGACGTAAGGTATGGGCCTTTGTTGGCGACGGCGAGATGGACGAGCCGGAATCGCTGTCCGGACTATCGCTTGCCGCGCGCGAGGGGCTCGACAACCTGATCTTCGTCGTCAACTGCAACCTGCAGCGGCTCGACGGCCCGGTGCGCGGCAACGGTTCGCTGATTCAGGAGCTGGAAGGCCTGTTCTCTGGCGCTGGCTGGCACGTCATCAAGCTACTGTGGGGATCGGAATGGGATCCGCTGTTCGCCCGTGACACCGACAACGTGATCCTGCGGCGGTTGCACGAAACGGTGGACGGCGAATTCCAGAAATACGCCGCCACCGACGGCCGCTTCAACCGCGAACACTTCTTCAACAAGGATCCGGAACTGCAGGCGCTGGTCTCGCACCTGTCCGACGAGGATATCGACCGCCTGCGCCGCGGCGGCCACGATCCGGTGAAGATTTACGCGGCCTATCACGCCGCGATAAATCACCGTGGTCGCCCGACGGTGATTCTCGCTCAGACCAAGAAAGGCTACGGCATGGGCCACTGGGGCCAGGGCAAGATGGGCGCGCACCAGCAGAAAAAACTGGAAGACGACGCCCTGCTCGCCTTTCGCGACCGCTTCGCGGTGCCGGTTTCTGACGCCGACGTCAAGGCGCTAAAATTCTGGAAGCCTGCCGCCGACAGTCCGGAAATGCGCTACCTGCACGCGCGACGCGAAGCGCTCGGTGGCTATCTGCCAAAGCGCATCACCAGCGCACCGAAACTGGCGCCGCCCACGCTCGACAGCCACGCACGCATCACCGAAGGCTCAGGCACCCGCGAAGAATCGACGACGATGGCGTTCGTAAAGATGCTGGCGCAGATGCTCAAGGATCCAAAGATCGGCAAGCACATCGTACCCATTGTTGCCGACGAGGCACGCACCTTCGGCATGCAATCCCTGTTCCGCCAGATCGCGATCTACTCACCGTTCGGCCAGCTCTACGAACCTGAAGACCGCGACGAGCTGCTCTATTACAAGGAAGCACGCGACGGCCAGATTCTCGAAGAAGGCATCAACGAAGCCGGTGCCATCTCGTCATGGATCGCCGCCGCGACCAGCTACAGCGTGCATGGCACACCGATGCTGCCGTTCTACGTGTTCTATTCGATTTTTGGTTTCCAGCGTATCGGCGACCTGATCTGGCAGGCCGGTGACTGCCGGTCACGCGGTTTCCTGATTGGCGCCACCGCGGGTCGCACCACGTTGTCCGGCGAAGGACTTCAGCACCAGGACGGCTCGTCGCAGCTGATTGCATCGACCGTACCAAACTGCCGCGCTTGGGATCCGGCATTTGGCTACGAAGTCGCAGCCATCGTGGAAGACGGCGCGCGGCGCATGCTACATGAACAGGAAGACGTGTTCTATTACCTCACCGTGATGAACGAAAACTACGTACAGCCCGCCATGCCTGCCGGGGAGCGCAAAGAAAAAGTTAAAGACGGCATCCTGCACGGCATGTACCTGTTCAGCCAACAGGATGATGCGCAAGTGCAACTGCTCGGCAGCGGCACCATCCTGCGCGAAGCCATCGCTGCCGCGGAAATGCTGAAGAAGAATTTCGGCATCGCCGTCAATATCTGGAGTGTGACCAGCTGGAGCGAACTGCGGCGCGACGGCATGGCCTGCGAACGCCACAATCGCCTGCATCCGGCGGGCCCGCGCCGAGTCTCGCACGTACAATCGCAACTGGCCATGCACGGCGGCCCGGTGATCGCGGCATCAGATCACGTCACCGCTGTGCCGGATCTGATCCGCGCCTTTGTTCCGCGCCGCTACGTCACGCTGGGCACCGATGGTTACGGGCGCAGTGATTCACGCGAAAAGCTGCGCCGCTTCTTCGAGATGGATCGCAACCATATTGTCGTTGCCGCCCTGGCCGCACTAGCAGATGACGGAAAAATCAAGCCGGAATCAGTGGCGACGGCCATCCAGCGCTACGCCATCGACTCGGACTCGACGCCGCCGTGGATGCGGTGAGCTGCAGGCAGAGCCCTGGAGTCAGGCTGCCGCGCGTGGGCGTTTTTTTGGTTTAACAGCCGGACAGGAAGGCAATTTCTTTTCCGGCGTGTTGCGTAGCCCCTCGAGAAACACATCAATCAACTGACCTAAATCGCGCGCGGCCGGGATGGTCTCCGGGTCCATCACCAGCTTGCTGATCAACCCGTTAACCATGGCATGCAAGCCCACCGCCGTGCTGCGAGCATCCAGTGCGGATGGCAGCTGACCGCTGGCAATGGCGGCAGCCAGCCCCTGCTCCAGCCGCCCCAGGCAGCCCGCCTGCATCTCGCGGAAGCGCTGCCATACCGGCTGCATTTCATCGACGTATTCGCACTTGTTGAAGACGATGTGAAACACGCGCCGTGCCTGCGCGTCACCGGAAGTGCGCTCAAGAATTCCCACTAGCATCGCACGCACGCCCGCCAGCGGGTCTTCATCCTGCACGGGGTTGGCCTGACAGGGCGCATCTTCCATCGGCATGGTCACGCGCGCGACCATCTCGCAGAACAGATCGGCCTTGTCCTTGAAATGCCAGTAGATCGCGCCGCGAGTGACCTTCGCAGCATCGGCAATATCGGTCAGCGAAGTACGTGACACGCCGCGCTCGCTGAAAACCCTTTCAGCCGAGTCAAGAATCTGGTTGCGGGTTTCCACCGCTTCGTCTTTGGTGCGTCTGGCCATGCGACTCCACAATCTGCGAAAAGGGTTCCGGCTGTGCTGCAATCGCCCAACAAAACCACTTGCAGCAGTACTTTACATACATTCATGATTGTATGTAAACTGCCGCATGCCAATTTCCGGGCCTAACCGTTCCAGGTTCAGCCACCGGACCTCCTAGAGAAAACACATGCACGCCTACAAGATGCCCTTGTCCCGACGAATCACGGCCGCGACCTCGCTGCTTCTGCTGGCGGCCTGTGGCCCCTCCAGCGGACCACCCCCTTTTACGCCGCCTCCGGTCACCGTGATCACGGTGGTAACGCAGGACGTACCGGTCAGCTATGAATACACCGCGCAGACTGCCGGCTACCGTGAAGTCGAAGTTCGCGCCCGGGTCAGCGGCATTCTGCTCAAGCGCAACTATCAAGAAGGCGCCCGCGTCAGCCGCGGCACTTCACTGTTCACCATAGATCCGGTGCCGTTTGAACTCACCCTGGCCCGTGCAACCGCCGATCTGGGCGTCGCCACGGCGCGGCACCAGCAGGCGCGGCGTGAATTCACACGCCTGAAATCTGTGTACGAACAGAAGGCGGTCAGCCAGAAAGAATTCGATGACGCGACATCGGCGGAGCGGATCACCGCGGCTGAAGTCGCCAGCGCCAGGGCACGGCTCAATGAAGCCAAGCTCAATCTCGAATGGTCTCGCGTCGAAGCGCCGATCACCGGCATCGCCGGACGTTCTGCCGTTTCCGAAGGCAACCTGGTCTCGGGCCCCAGCGTGCCGCTGACCTCGGTAACCCAAACCGATCCGATGTATGTGATCTTCGGTGTTTCCGACCGCGATGCTCTGGCGCTGCGGCGCGATGTCGACGCCGGTCGCATCAAACTGCCCGGCGACGGCAGGATGACCGCCAAGGTCAAATTATCCGACGGCTCGGAATATGACAAGGCAGGCCGCGTCAATTTCCTCGATGTGAGGGTCAATACCCAGACCGGCACCAGCGAAGCCCGTGCCGAGTTTCCCAACCAACGCCACACGCTTCGCGCGGGGGAGTTCGTGCGCCTGACGCTGAGCGGTGCCATCCGCGTCAACGCCATCGTGGTGCCGCAACGTGCCGTACTCGACAGCCCGAAGGGCAAGTTTGTCTATGTCGTCAGTGCCGATTCCAAGGCTGAACCGCGACCGGTCGTTCCCGGCCCTTGGTCGGGAGACGGCTGGGTAATTGATAGCGGCCTCAAACCCGGAGACCGGGTGATCGTAGACGGCACCGCCAAGATTTTCGTGCCGGGCGCGGAAGTGACCGTCATCGACGGCAAGGCACCACCCTCCCCGCCGGAAGCTCCCGGGAAACCGGTAGCCAAGCCTGCAGTGAAATCCTGAACCGGATCCGCTCATCATGATTTCACGCTTTTTCATCGACCGGCCGATCTTCGCGGCCGTGCTGTCGATCTTCTTGTTCATCGCCGGACTCGCGGCAATCCGCGTTTTGCCGGTCGCCCAGTATCCGGAAATCGCACCGCCGGTGGTCACCGTGCGCGCAATCTATCCCGGCGCATCGGCGGAAACCCTGGAGCAAACCGTAGCCGCGCCGCTGGAAAACCAGATCACCGGCGTCGAGAACATGCTCTACATGAGCTCGACCTCGACCTCAAACGGCGTGGTCGAAATCCACGTCACTTTCAACATCGGCGCCGACATTGATACCGCTGCGCTCAACGTCAACAACCGCGTCAAGCAGGTTGAGCCGCGGCTGCCTGCAGAAGTGCGGCGCCAGGGCGTCACCGTGGGAAAAGGCTCATCCTCGTTCCTGCAGGTGATCGCCTTCTCCTCGCCTGAAGGTACCCGCAGCGACCTGTTTATTTCAAACTACGTGACGCTAAACGTGCTCGACGCCATCAAGCGCATCCCGGGCACCACCAATGTGCAGATCTTCGGCGCCAAGGATTACGCGATGCGTATCTGGACCCGGCCCGGCCGCATGGCGCAGTTGAAAGTGACGCCAGGCGATTTGGTACGTGCGTTGAACGAGCAGAACGCGCAGTTCGCCGCCGGCAAGATCGGCCAGTCGCCAACCGGCGGGCCGCAGGAACTGGTGTACACCATCACCACCCAGGGCCGGCTGACGGAACCTGATGAATTCGAGAACATCATCATCCGTGCCGGCCGCGACGGCACCATCCTGCGCTTGAAGGACGTCGCGCGGGTGGAACTGGGATCCAAGGATTACGAATTCATCGGCCGCGTCAACGGAAAAACAGCGACGCTGGTGGGCATTTTTCTGCAGCCGGGCGCCAACGCGCTGGATACCGCGGAGCGCGTCAGCGCCGAAGTCGCGCGCCTGAAGCAGCGTTTCCCGCCTGATTTTGCGCACTCGGTGGTCTATGACACCACGCGCTTCGTCAAAGTGTCGATCCGCGAAGTGGCTAAAACACTCGTCGAGGCCATGCTGCTGGTGTTCCTGGTGGTGTTCATTTTCTTGCAGAACTGGCGTGCCACGCTGATCCCGTTCGCCGCGGTACCGGTGTCGCTGATAGGCACCTTTGCGGGACTGCTACTGCTCGGCTACTCGATCAACACGCTGACCCTGTTCGGCATGGTGCTCGCGATCGGCATCGTCGTCGATGACGCGATCGTGGTGCTGGAAAACGTCGAGCGCGTCATGCGCGAGGAAAAACTCGCCGCACGCGAAGCCGCTTTGAAGGCGATGCGGGAGGTAACCGGACCGATCATCGCGATGACGCTGACCATGTGCGCGGTGTTCGTGCCCATCGCCTTCCTTGGCGGCCTCGCCGGAGAACTCTATCGCCAGTTCGCGGTGACGATCTCGATCTCGGTGGTGATCTCGGGCGTGGTTGCGCTGACCCTGTCGCCCAGCCTGTGCGTGCTGATCCTCAAGCAGGGTCGCCGTCACCCCGGACACTTTTTTTCCTGGTTCAACGCCGCGTTCTCGCGATTCACCGGCCGCTACGTCGACGGCGTGACCTGGGTGCTGCGCCGCGGCGGCATCGCATTGTTGCTGTTCGCGGGCATGGTCGCGATCACTGCCAGCTTGTGGCGCGCGACGCCGGGTGCGCTGGTTCCCGACGAGGACCAAGGCTACTACATCGCCGCGGTGTTCCTGCCCGACGGCGCCACCCTGCAGCGTACCGACAAGGTAGTCAATGAAGTGGTAAAGGCAATCAAGTCGAACCCCGCCAACGAAAACGCGGTGGCGTTCACTGGCTTCGATTTTCTCGGCGGGGGTTTTCGCAACAGCGCGGCAACGATCTTCGTCACCCAGAGGCACTGGGACGAGCGCAAGGTATCCACCGGCCAGCTGGTCGGCGACTTTTTCATGAAGACCGGGCATCTCAGCGAAGGCCTGGCGCTCGCATTCCGACCGCCGCCGATCTTTGGCCTCGGCAATGCCGGCGGTTTCGAATTCTATGTGCAGAACCGCGGTGAAGGCGGCGCAGCGCGCCTCTATGAAGTCACCCAGAAGTTGCTGGGCGCCGTGCACCAGGACGGCATGTTCGGTCAGGTCAACACACTGTGGCGCGCCAACGTGCCGCAGCTCTTCGTGCAAACTGACCGTGACAAGGCCAAGGTACTAGGTGTGCAGATCGACGAACTCAACAATACGCTGGCGGCGACGCTGGGCGCGGTCTATGTCAACGACTTCAACAAGTTCGGTCGTACCTGGCAGGTACTTATGTCGGCGGAGCCCGCCTACCGCAAGCGTCCCGATGACGTGGGCTCGGTCTATGTGCGTTCCGACCGCGGCGCGATGATTCCGCTGTCCTCGCTGGCGCGGGTGCAGTATTCCTCCGGGCCCGACACGCTCAACCGCTTCAACAACCTGCCTTCGGTGAAAATATTCGGAGCCGCCAAGCCCGGCTTCAGTTCCGGCGAAGCCATCGCGCGCATGGAGCAGATCGCCGCAAAAACACTACCCGCCGACTTCAGTTATGACTGGGGCGGCGCCTCTTACCAGGAAAAACGCTCCGGCGGCACCTCGGTGATCGCGCTGAGTCTGGCCGCGATCATGGTGTTCCTGATCCTCGCCGCGCAATACGACAAGTGGTCGTTGCCGCTGTCGGTGCTGCTGGCATTGCCCTTCGGCACCTTCGGCGCGCTGGCCGCGATCTGGATCAACAACCTGCTGCCGATCCCGTTTTACATGGCGATGGGCAGCGGTATCGGCTGGCTGCAGTGGCTGCTCTCACCGCTCGCCGGCATCGCCCGGCTGTCGAATGACGTCTATTTCCAGATCGGCCTGGTCACGCTGCTTGGCCTTGCCGCGAAGAACGCGATCCTGATTGTTGAATTCGCGGTGCTGAAGAAACATGAGGGCTACACCACGGCCGCTGCGGCAATCGAAGCCGCGCGGCTGCGTTTCCGTCCGATCCTGATGACGTCGCTCGCCTTCATCCTCGGCGTGATGCCGTTGGCGTTTTCCAGCGGTGCCGGCGCCGGTGCGCGCCATTCGGCCGGCACCGGCGTGATGGGTGGCATGCTGGCGGCGACTTTCCTCGCGATCTTTTTCATTCCCTGGTTCTACAAGCTGATCGTCGATCGCAAGCTCTCCGATCGGCGCTCCACCAAAGAGATCGAAAACGAAGTCTCGCATCATCGCGAGATGTCATTGCGGGCCACACATGTGCCAGACCGTGCGCCCGATGGCGAGAGAACCAGAGATGAAAAATAAGTATTTGTTTCTATTTGTATTTTTATCGGTTCTGGGCGGCTGCTCAGTCGGCCCGGATTACCGCCGCCCCGACACCGAACTACCTGCTGCCTGGAACGATGCGCCCGCCGGCGGCAAGACCGCAGCCGCGGAACAGTGGTGGCGCCTCTACGGCGACGCCACGCTCGACCGGCTGGTGGCTGAGGCACTGGAACACAACCGCGATCTCGCACTGGCCACCGCCCGCGTCGATGAGGCACGTGCGCTGGTCAGGGTCGCCGACTCGCAATTCGTACCCGCCGTCGACGCCACCTTCGGCCGCAACCGCGCGCGTTCATCCGAACGCTCGTCGACGCCACTGTCACCCAATGTCCCGCTGGAACGCAACACCTACCGCGGCCAGCTCAACGTTGCCTACGAAATCGACCTGTGGGGACGGTTGCGCGATTCCGCCAAGACCGCCTACGCCGACCTACTGGCCACCGCGGCCGCCCGCGATACCGTGCGCATCACGCTCGCCAGCGAAACAGTAAAGGCCTACCACGGACTGGCGGCTCTCGATAGCCAGGTTGCCTCAACGCGCAAATCGCTAGAACTGCGCGGCGAAAACCTGCGCCTGCAGAAAGTACGTGCCGGCGCCGGCCTGATGAACGACTTCGCCTTGCGCCAGCTCGAAGCCGAGGTTGCTGCGGCCGAAGCGCAGTTGCCGGCACTCGAACAGCGCCGCACGGCGCAGGAACTGGCGCTGGGCGTATTGCTCGGCCGCAGTCCGCGGGCGCTGATCGAGTCGCGCATCACCCACGCGGCGCAAGGCGACGTACCCGCCGCGCCGGTGATACCTGAAGGACTGCCGTCCGATCTGCTGCTGCGCCGCCCGGACATCGTCGAAGCCGAGCAGCGGATGATCGCCGCCAACGCCCGGATCGGTGCCGCGCGTGCCGCACTGTTCCCGCAGATCTCGCTGACCGGCTACTACGGCAGCGACAGCGCCGAGCTCGGCAACCTGTTCACCACCCCGGCACGCATCTGGCAGCTCGGCTTCGCGCTTGCGCAACCCATATTCCAGGGCGGCCGCCTGTTCGGCCAGATCGAATCCATCGAAGCACGCGAGAAACAGACGCTGATCCGGTACCAAAAGACCGTGCAGAACGCGTTTCGTGAAACGCGGGAAGCACTGGGTGCACAGACGCGCGCAAACGAAACCTTCTCAGCCGAGTCACGCAGGGTGGCAGCACTTTCCGAAACACTGCGGCTCGCGCGCATCCGCTACGAGAACGGCGTCTCATCGCAACTGGAAGTGTTGGACGCCGAGCGCAACCTTCTCGGAGCCGAACTCAACCGCGCCGATGCGTTGCGCACGCAACGCGCGGCGGTCGCTGATGTGGCGCGAGCGCTCGGAGGCGGCTGGAGCGATAAAGCCGGAGCAGTAGCAACCGCTCCTGAAAATTGATCAGCGCGGCTGGATGCCGACGTCCCTGATCAGCTTGGTGTAACGCACCAGTTCTTCTTTCATCAGCTTGTCGAAAACAGCGGGACCAGATTCGGTCGCAGGTTCCGCGCCCTGGCGATTGAACACATCCTTGATGCGCGGCTGCGAAATGATTTTTTTCACGTCTGCAGCCAGCTTGCCGGCAATCTTCGGAGATATCCTTGCGGGCCCGACGATGCCAAACCAGCCATCGGACTGGGCTGCCGGAAGCCCTGCTTCGACAATCGACGGCAGATTCGGAAACGCGGGGTTGCGCTTTGCCGAAGTCACCGCCAGCGGACGCAGCCGCCCGTCACGGATCACCGGGGAAAGCGTCGGCACAGTAAACACTAGATAGTGCACGCGTCCCGATGCGGTTTCGCCGAAAGCATCCGGCACCAGCTTGAACGGCACGTGGACAGTCTTCACGCCGGCAGCCTGATTGAAGATTTCCGCGCCGATATGCGCCAGCGTGCCTACTCCCACCGAGGCATAGTTGTATTTGGACGGATCCTTCTTCAGCAGTGCGACCAGCTCCAGCACGTTGCGCGCTGGCAGCCCCGGAGTCACGGCAACGATGTTCGGGATCGACGCCACCTCCGTCACCGCCGTGAAGTCGCGCAGCGGATGATACGGCGGCTTTTTCTGCAGCAAAGGCGCCACCGTATGCGGCGGCGCGACCATGGCATAGGTATAGCCGTCGGCATTGGCATGAGCGACGATAGTACTTCCGATCAACCCCCCCGCACCGGGCCGATTATCGACAACGATCTGCTGGCCGTATTGTTCAGATAGCGGCGCGCCGACGGTGCGCGCCAGGAAGTCGCTGGCCGTTCCCGGCGGCAGCGGCACCACTATGCGTATCGGACGTTCCGGAAACTGCTGCGCACAGGCCATGCCCGGGATCGACGCAACAGCAATTACAAACAGACACCTGAGTAGCCTGGAGTTCATAGGTCTCTTCTCCGTAGGAAATGCCATCCGACTGTTGCGCCTTGTAATCGGGAACCAGCGATCGGCGACATATTAAGCGCAGGCCGGTTTTTACTCAATCCGGCCCGGTGTATGATGTCTTGCCCCCCCTGTTCGAACCCGGAGGTATCCCTTGAAAATCAACCGCATCCACCACCTCAACCTGCGCTGCACGCCCGGCGATCTCGGGCGTATTGAAAAGTTTTACAGTGAAGTGCTGGGCCTGAAAAAAGGACCGCGACCCGGTTTTCCCAACCCGGGCATCTGGCTTTACCTCGACGATCATCCGATCGTGCATGTCAGCGCGCGCTGCGCCGAGGGATTCCTGCAGGAAAAACACCACGGCAGCATTGATCACGTAGCTTTCCAGGGACATGGCGCGGCCGAATTCCGCGCCCGGCTGGACAGCATAAACATCGCCTACGAGCAACAGAACGTTGCCGATGCCGGTTACCAGATTTTCCTGAAAGACCCGATCGGCACGCTGCTCGAATTCAATTTCTCCAACAGCGAAGCTCCGAACTCGATGCAATCAGGCACCCTCGCGCCGCGGCAGACCGTCACCGCCGCGTAACCACTGACCAGCCGCGTCAGGCCGCTGGCTTCTCCCAGCCGCCGGCGTAAAAGCGTTCGCCGACAGGCCTGCGGGCACGCGCTCGGAGTTCCTTAGCCTTGGTCTCCTCGTCGAGCACATCGGGCTCGGCCTGGTATCCGACGGCGATCATTGCCATCGGCGTGAATTCTTCAGGAATGGCGAAGGCTGCGCGCGCCTTGTCCATGTTGAAACCGCCCATCTGGTGTGCGACAAGTCCTTGCGCCACAGCCTCGAGAGACAACGAGAGCGCAGCCATTCCCGTGTCGTATTGTGCCCAGCGGTTGGGATTACCGTTATTCAGTTTCGAACCTGCGCATGCCAGAAACAGCAGCGGCACATTCTTCACCCATTTTTTGTTATTGTCTGAAAGGCAGTCGAAGGCCTGCTGCCAGCCTTTTTCATCTTGCGAGCGATTCCACACCAGGAAACGCCACGGCTCCTCCCCAAAACATGACGGGGCCCAGCGCGCAGCTTCAAGCAACGCGGTAAGCTGCGCTTGGCTGACTCCGCGTTTGACGTCGAACGCGCGCGGACTCCAGCGACGCGTCGCCAAGTCATTGATGGATACGCTGGTAATGGCTTTATGGTCCTGCATGACAACCTCCGGGATATTGGACTCAGACCGCTTTATATCACGAGGCCTTCAATCGAAACGCCACGGGTCCAAGCAGATCAAGCCGTAGGTATAACCTGAATGGGGTCGCCGCGACGGAACACCGGGCGTACCCGCGCCTTAGGCGGCATACAGCGGCAGCAAGTGTTCTTCAGACGGATGGTTGCGTACGGCATGCGGCGCGCGCCTGCGATAGTCGAGCAGGCCGGGAGTATCCAATGACTCGATCCCTGCAGCCAGCCAGTCGTTGAACGCACTAACCCATGCAGGAGGATGTGAATCATAACGGTGCGCACCGAATTCGCTCAGGTTGTGAGTCACCCTGCCGGAGCCGACAATCAGCACCCCTTGGTCACGCAGCGGACGCAGTGCCTCGCCAAAGTACGAGTGATGCGCGGGCCCCGGTCGTGTCTGCACCGCCAGTTGCGCCACCGGAATTTGGGACTCCGTACACATCAGCATCAACGGCACCCAGGCACCATGATCGAGGCCGCGGTTCGCCGCTGTTCCGGCAGGCATTCCGGCGTCATTGAGCAGACTCACCGCTTCCCGCGCCAGAGCGGGGGCGCCCGACGCCTGATAGCGCATCCAGTACAGTTCTTCCGGAAAACCATGGAAATCGTGGATGGTTTCAGGCTTCTGTGCAGCACTGGTCGCAGGGGCATCCGTTTCCCAGTGCGCTGACATGACCTGAATGGCCTTCGGCTTGCCGAGCGTCGGATCCAGTTGCGCAAAGAAACCACGCGTGGGTGCTAGCTCCAGCGCCAGCGCCAGCGTTAGTACGCTTTGGGACACAAAGAGTGCAGGGAAACGGTTCATGACATCAGTCCGTTCGATAATATCTCCCGCTCACGCTTGATTCAGTACAGCGTATCGCTAATCCAGTCAGCGACAAAATCGACCCCGACTTGGCGGTTGTCGACATGCGCGTGTTCCGCACCGCCGTCTTCACTAGTGAAGACCCGCAAAGTCTTCTTCGATGAACCGATCGCATCGTAGAGTTTCTGTGCGTTCTCTACCGGCACCACGCGATCGTTCGCGCCATGCGTAACCAGATACGGCATCGTGATCTGGTGCGCGACATCCTTCAGGGTGAAACGTTTCGCGATTTCGATGCTGGCATTGGTGTCGGCCGCCCCAACCACCCACTGAAACTGGAAATTCGACTGCGCAACCTTGGCGCCCTCGGCCCGGGCCTTTTCCTTGATGCGCTGCTGCCATCCCGCCAGATCCCAATGCAGCGCAGTCATCGACACGCCCGTGGCGTAACGCTTATCGAACGCGGCAATGCGTGCCGAGTAATATCCGCCGAAGCTGTACCCCATGATGGCAACCTTCACCGGATCGACATCCGCTCGCTGCGCGACATAATCGTACGCCGCGCGACCCGGCACTTCGTAATCAAAACGGCTGGGGATGCCGCGGAAGCGCAGCGTTTCGCCCTGCCCCGGTCCGTCGATCGCCAACGTGTGCATGCCGCGCTTCGCGAACTCGAGCCCGGCGAAGATCACGCTCATCTCCTTACAGTTGTCCATGCCGTTGAATATCACCACAGTCGGCGCGCGTATCGTCACACCCGGGGCTTTCATGAACAGCGCCGGCAGGGTTTTACTTTCGTACGGCACCTCGACGAACTCGATTTCAGGATGACGTCGCGTCAATCCTTCGCGATAGCAGCGATAGGCTTTGCGACCCACCGCGACTTTTTCATCGCCAGGCGGAATGAAACGCTCGCCGGTGTAGTAATAGTTTCCGGCGCGCAGATAGTAGTTGCCGGCGGTGCGATCGCGCCCCTTCGCAGCCGCGGCATCGGCCGTCTTCTCGAGCTGCTCCGCTAGCGCACACCACTCCTGGGGCCACGCGGCGGGCTCGCCCTGCCGCGTTTTCAGTTTCTCGACGATGCGGTCAATCTCGTCCATCGCCACCACGCCATACGGCGCCATGCCCTTGCATGCCAATGCGGCATTAGACCAAAGAAAATTGCTGGGAAAATGATCGATCCAAAAACCACGCGTAGTCATTGCCGCTCCTTGTTATGCATACAGAAGCGATACTCCGGGCTGACAGAAATCTCTCGCCGCCTGGCTTGAGGTTGACAGACTTACTGCTGCTGGGACTGCCGAGCCATGCGCTCGGCGATATCGCTGCGCACCTTGTCCATATCCAGCGCTTTTGCCTGTTCCAGCACGCTGTCGAGTCCCGCGGCCGGCAGCGCGCCGGCCTGCATGAACACGATCACCTCTTCGCGGAACAGCATGATAGTCGGAATCGAACGGATGCCAAAATGCGCAGCCAGCGCCTGCTCGTCGTCCGAGTTCACTTTTGCAAACACAACGTCGAGATGTTTTTTAGCAGTAGCCTCGAACACCGGCGCAAATCCCTTGCAGGGGCCGCACCACGAAGCCCAGAAATCAACGATTACCATCTTGTTGCCGGTGACCGTACTTTCAAAATTTTTCTGTGTTAGTTCCTGCACTGCCATCATTACACTCCTTTGCCATCGAATCCCGAGATGGCACAAAAACCGGGCCTCCTCAGCCGCCGCTAGCGCTCTCGGCACTCTGCTGCAGCAGATGCAGCATGGCAGATGCCTTGTCGAAGGTTTCCTGGTATTCAGAGTCGCGCTGCGAATCAGCGACGATGCCGCCACCCGCCCAGAAACGGATCGATCCGTGTGCATGCACCAGCGTGCGGATCGCGATATTGGTATCCATGTTACCGTCATACCCGAGATAACCGATCGCTCCGCAATAAACACCGCGCCGGTTGGGTTCGAGCTCTTCGATGATCTGCATAGCCCTGACCTTGGGCGCACCGGTGATCGAGCCGCCGGGAAAGGCGCCACGAAGCAGATCGATGGCGTCGCGCCCCGACACCAGCCTGCCGGTGATGGTGCTGACCAGGTGGTGCACGGTGGCAAAACTTTCGACCTCGAAAAGCTTTGGCACCCTGACCGTGCCTAACGCACAGTTCTTAGAAAGATCATTGCGCAGCAGATCGACAATCATCAGGTTTTCAGCGCGGTCCTTCTCGCTGGCCAGCAGCTCGGCAATCAGTCCAGCATCCAGCCGTGCGTGACCGGCGCGAGGACGCGTGCCCTTGATTGGCCGGGTTTCGACCTTGCCGTCACGTACGCTCAGGAACCGTTCCGGCGATACCGACAGCACATGCGCGTACGGGGTCGACAGGTAAGCCGCATGCGGCGCCGGATTGATCAGGCGCAGCCGCTGATAGGCCAGCCACGGATCGCCGGTGGCGCGCGCCGAAAAGCGCTGTGCCAAATTCACCTGGTAACAGTCGCCGTTGCGAATGTAATCGAGCACCCTTCCGAATGCGTGACCGTAACCGCGCGGCGTGAAATTCGAGTTAACCGGGGAAGTCACCCGAAACGGCTCGCGCCTGCGCTCGGCCGGAAGCTCGGTAAACAGGCGCACCAGCTGATCCCACTTGCAGTCCGTGTCGGGATCGCGGCCGTGACCGGCAAGCCAAGTGCGATGCTCCGAATGATCGACAATCAACGCCCAGTCGTAAATCCCCACTGCCATGTCCGGAATACGCTCGATGTCACGCGCGCGCACCGGCAGGCGCTCGATGCGGCGCGCCAGGTCATAGCCGAAATAGCCGATGGCACCGCCGCTGAACGGCAGATCTGAAGTCAGCGCTGGATCCGCACCCAGATGCGTTCTCAGCAGTTCAAAGGGATCGGCACGCGACAGCTCGACGCTGTCAGCATGGACCTCGGTCATCCCACCCCGGGTCACTAGCCGCGCATGGGGTTCCGCGGAAATGATGTCGTAGCGCGCGCGCCCCGGATGGTGCAATCCGCTGTCGAGGAACACCGCCCACGGCCGATCCGCGACGGCTTCGAACAAGGCGGCGCCATCAGATTGGTAAGGCAGTTCGGTCAACAGCGGAATATTCACAAGATGTTCATTCAAAACGGTAATTGCCAGAAGCGACACAACAACAGACATCTAGCATAACCAAACCCTGCATCACTGGAAACAGGCAAGGCGCCGCCATGCGCCCGATCCACGTGCGTCATGGAATCGCGCACGTGCTGATGTTAAGCTCAAATAACCATCGATACAGAAATTGTGCGGGCCATAGATCATGGAAGTACTCAGCAAATGGAGTTCGGCGCTGACCAGCGCGTTTACCCAATTCGCCGAACGCGTCGGCCAGTATCTCCCCAGCATACTGGGCGCATTCCTGCTGTTGCTGATCGGCTGGATCGTCGCCCGGGTCCTGCGCACGCTGGCGATACGCGCGGCAATCATCGTCGATCGCATGCTGGCGCGTATGACCACCAGCACAGACCGCGCCAAGCTCCCGCAATCCTCCGCCAGAATTCTCGGCAGCATTGTGTTCTGGGTGGTGCTACTGTTCTTCGTCACCGCGGCAACCCAGGTGCTGGGACTGGACGCCTTTACGGCATGGCTGGCGCGGGTGGCAGATTACGTACCCACCCTGTTCGTAGGCGCGCTGATCGTCATCGCCGGTTTCCTGTTGAGCCGGCTGACCCGCGACCTCATCTCGGCAACGTCGGCCATCACCGGCCGCAAGCAGCGCGAACTGCTAGGCCGCACCGTACAAATCATCATCCTCGTCACCGCGCTGCTGGTCGGCGCCGACCAGGTCGGTATCCAGGTCACCTTTCTGGTCATCATCGCAGCGGTTTCCGGCGGCGCTATGGCGGCATCGGTGGCCTTGGCGCTGAGCCTGGGTGCGCGCAACTATGTCGCCAACCTGATCGGCAGTCATCATCTGCGCCAGACATTCTCGGTCGGCCAGCATGTCAAGGTCGCCGGCTTTGAGGGCCGCATCCTCGAGTTCACACCGGTCGCGGTCGTTCTCGAGACCGACGAGGGTCGCGTCACTCTGCCCGCCAAGGTATTCGGCGAGGAGCCCATCGTGCTCAAAATCGGGAACCGCTGACCGTGCCCGGCAACCAGGAACTCTCCTTCGCTTTCGTCGAAAACCATCCGGTCGACGCCGCACGCGTGCTGGAGCGGATCGCGCCGCAGAACGTCGCGGCGCTGCTGGCGGACATGCCGGCACGGCTGGCTGCCCCGGTACTGCGCGCGATGCTCCCGCTACATGCTGCCCGCTGCCTGGAAAACCTCGATGACCAGTCCGTCCCTGTACTGCTGCATGCAATGGGGCCGCAATCGGGCGTTGCGGTACTGCACTACATGGCCGAATCGCGGCGCAATGACCTGATTGTCCAATTGCCCACCGCGCAGGCAATGGCGTTCCGCCTGCTGCTCGGTTATCCGGAAGACACGGTCGGCGCATGGATGGACCCGCGGGTATTAGCACTGCCGGCAAACACCACGGTCGAAGCGGTGTTGCGCCGGCTGCGTGAAGCCGATGAGGACTGCAGTGCCGGCATCTTCGTGGTCGGCACCGACCAGTCACTGCAGGGGCATGTCGACCTGCCCGAATTGCTGCGTGCAACCGCTGACACCGCGATCTACCGGATCATGCACCAGGTGACCTACACGCTGCCTGCACGCGCAACCATCCGCGCTGTCGAGGAACATGCGGGCTGGGACGATCACCAGTCACTTCCGGTCGTCGAGCGTGACGACCGTTTCGTCGGTGCACTTGACCGCGGCGTGCTCGCACGCGCGTTTCTGCGCAACCGCCCCAAACCGTCAACCGGAGGCTATTCCCATGTCGCCGCCAGCATCGCCGGCGGCTACTGGATGGGTGTTTCCAGCCTGATCCAGCTGATCATAGGCCTGCTGCCTGTCGCACGCCGGCAAACCGGAGGGGAATTCGATGAACGCTAGCGCCAGTGCAGCGGTTTCCGCACTCAACCTGCGCTTCCTGCTAGATTACCCCGGAGAAGCGGCGCAGCGCCTGGAAATGATGGACAGCGCCGAAGTCGCCGCACTGCTGACCGCCCAGCCCCCGCATGCCGTGGTACCGGTTTGGGAGCAGCTCGCCTCCGACGTTGAACTTGCAGTCATTGATCTGCTGCCCGACGAACTGGTAAGGCATCTACTGACCGAGCTCGAGCCTATGCTAGCGGTCGCGCTGCTGACACGACTCGACAACGAAAAGCGCCAACACTACCTGAAGCTGGTCGATCCGCAAATCGCCGCTGAACTCGAAAAGCTGATGGCCTATCCGCCGGATTCCGCTGGTAAGCTGATGGATCCGCGAATCGTCACGTTGCGCAGGGAATACACTGCATACGAAGCGCTGACGCGGCTGCGCAACATCAAAAAACGTGACGTGCGCGAGATTTTTGTCGTTGATCAATCCGGGGTGCTCGAGGGCCGCGTGCAGATCCAGGATCTCGCCCTGGCCGCGCCTGACATGCCGCTGGAGCGGCTGAAACGGAAAATCACCGCCGCGGCCACAGACACTGCGCCGCGCGAGGAAGTGATGGAACTGCTGGAACGCAGCGACGTCAACGACCTTCCAGTGGTGGATTTTTTAGGCCGCCTTGCCGGCGTCATCCGCCAATCGGCGCTGGTATCCGCAGCACAGGAAGAAGCCAGTCTTGACATCCAGACGATGGTCGGCGCCAGCAAGGATGAACGCGCGCTGTCGAAAGCAGGTTTTGCTGTGAAAAAACGCCTGCCCTGGCTGCAGATCAACTTGCTGACGGCTTTTCTTGCCGCTTCCGTAGTCGGCCTGTTCGAAGGCACCATCGCCAAGTTCACAGCGCTGGCCGTGCTGCTGCCGGTGGTCGCGGGACAATCGGGCAATGCCGGTGCGCAGGC
Source organism: Burkholderiales bacterium (assembly GCA_038106575.1). Lineage (GTDB taxonomy): Bacteria > Pseudomonadota > Gammaproteobacteria > Burkholderiales > SG8-41. The sequence goes on along the minus strand of JAYOED010000007.1, from coordinate 28,183 downwards.
ACTGGCGGTAACCATGCGCGGGCTGGTGCTGCGCGAAATCAGCCTGCGCCACTGGCCGCGGGTGGTGATGAAGGAAATCGGCGTCGGTTTCCTCAACGGCATTGCGGTTGCGGCCACCACAGCCGTGGGCGTTTACTTTTGGAGCGGATCGGTAGGGCTGGTGCTGATCATTTCCGCGGCGATGGTGATCGCGATGATCGCCGCAGGATTCGCCGGTGCGCTGGTGCCGATCATGCTGAGCCGTTTCGGCCAGGATCCAGCAACCGCTTCGTCGATCATCCTCACCACGGTCACCGACGTCGTCGGTTTCTTCTCGTTCCTAGGCATTGCCACCCTGCTGTCCGGGATGCTGACGCCGGGCTGAACCTCAAGAATGCTGTTTGGGTTCTTCTGACTGTGGGGCCTGTTCGCTTTGCATTTGCTGGTACTGCGCCAGCTGCTCCTCGTATTTTTTCTTCAGTAGCACCGGAAACCAGAAATCCACCGCGGCAAACCCAAAAAAGAAAAACAGCATGATGGTACGCGCACCCGGATTGAGCTCGCCACCGAAGAGCAGTACCCAGCACCCAAGCACCAGGTTCACTGCCCCGGCAAAATAAAACGCGTAGATCCGTTTTTTCAGTCGCTCATCCATTGTTCGAATCCTTTATTGCCCTGCCGCCTGCACTTCGGGAGCGCGCAGTTGAGAAGCCATCTTGTCGAGCACGCCGTTCACGTACTTGTGGCCGTCAGTGCCGCCGAATGATTTGGCCAGTTCGATCGCCTCGTTAATCACCACCCGGTACGGCACTTCCGGACACTTTGCAAATTCAAACCCGGCCAGCAGCAGGATGCCGCGCTCCACCGGGGACAGGCTTTTGTAGGCACGGTCGAGTAGCGGCGTAATCATCTGCTCCATCTCGGCTGCCCCCGTAACCGCCCCCTCGAGCAGCAGCCGGAAATAATCGCCATCGGTCTTGTCGAAGCCCTGTGCCTCGCCAAGCTGGTTGACGATCGCCTGCGGTTCGGTGCCCGCGAGCTGCCACTGATAGAGCCCTTGGAGGGCGAATTCACGCGAACGACGGCGGCTAGATTTCATGTTCAGGAACGGCTGCGCGCCGTATTACAAATTGATTTTTAAAAACAATTACTTGTTAGAAAACACCGGTTACTGCAGACGCTTCAGCAGATGCGCCATCTCGATAGCTGCCAGCGCGCAGTCAGCGCCCTTCTCAGCCATTCGCGCTTCGGCCTGATCGTCGGTATCGGTGGTCAGTATGCCGTTGGCGACGGGCATGCCGGTTTCGAGCTGTACCTCGGTAATTCCGCGCGCCGATTCGTTGGAAACGATCTCGAAATGGTAGGTCTCGCCGCGAATCACCGCGCCCAGCGCGATCAGCGCGTCGTATTTGCCGCTGATAGCCATCGCCTTTAGCGTCAGCGGGATTTCCAGCGCGCCGGGCACGGAGACGATGCGCATGTCCTTCTTGGCAACGCCATGCTTGACTAACGCCGCGCTGCAGGCCGACAACAGGCCGTCGCCGACATCGCCGTTGAAACGCCCCATGACGATGCCGATGCGCAGCCCCTTGCCGTCGTGCAACGGTTCCAGCTCTTCAATGTCGTCGTATTTCGCCATTGCTCCTATCCTTCGTTTTTCTCCGGCGGCTGCAGATAACCCGTGACCTCGAGATCGAAGCCCGCCATACTCGGCATGCGCAGCGGCTGCGCCATAACCTTCATTTTCTTGACGCCGAGATCGCGCAGGATCTGGGCACCGATACCGTAATTGCGCAGCACGATTTTCGCCATGCCGGCGCGTTCGTGCTGCGGCCGTGCGCGTTCCAGCAGTTCCGCAGCGGTTTCCTGACGATGAAGCAGGATGATCACGCCGCGTTCAGCCCTAGCAATTTCCGCCATCGCATCATGGAGATTCCATGAATGGCTGGTCGCACTGGTATCGAGCACGTCGATCAGCGACACCGGCTCATGAACCCGCACCTGCACCTCATCGCGCGCTGAAAACTTGCCGCGCACCAGGGCGAGATGGGTCTGTTGTCCGGCCGTTTCCGTATAAGCCACAAGCCGGAACGCACCATGCGCGGTTTCGATGTCGCGTTCGGTCGCGCGCCGCACCAGTGATTCGTTGCTGCTGCGGTAATGGATCAGGTCGGTGATGGTGCCGATCTTCAGCTTGTGCTGCGCAGCGAAATCGATCAGATCGGGCAGCCGCGCCATCTCGCCGTTGTCCTTGAGGATTTCGCAGATGACTGCCGCCGGCGTCAATCCTGCCAGCCGCGCCAGATCGCAGCCGGCCTCGGTATGCCCGGCGCGCACCAGCGTGCCGCCGTTCTGCGCCATCAGCGGAAAAATGTGTCCCGGCTGCACGATATCAGCCGGGCTTGCGTCGGCTCGAATGGCTGCCTGCACCGTCTTCGCGCGATCGGCCGCAGAAATACCGGTGGTCACACCCTCAGCCGCCTCTATCGACAGTGTAAAATTGGTACCCATCGGTGAGCGGTTGTTGCTCACCATCAGCGGCAGGTTCAGCTGACGGCAACGTTCCTCGGTCAGCGTGAGGCAGATCAACCCGCGGCCATAACGTGCCATGAAGTTGATGGTTTCGGCAGTGGCGAATTCCGCGGCCAGCACCAGATCTCCCTCGTTCTCTCGGTCCTCCTCGTCGACGAGCACCACCATCCGTCCGGCGCGCAGATCGGCGATGATGTCGGCGGTGGGGCTGATGGCCATGTCGTCTTTGCCGGACTTCACTGTGGTTTACCTTCTTTCAAGCGCTCAATGTAACGCGCCAGCAAATCCACCTCAAGGTTGACACGCGCGCCCGGCTGGAGATGCTGCAGCGTGGTCGACACCAGCGTGTGCGGAATCAGGTTCACCTCAAAGTAATTACCGTCAACCGCGTTCACCGTCAGGCTGACGCCGTCAATCGCAATCGATCCCTTGCGAGCGATGTAGCGCGCGATCGCCGGCGGCGCTTCGACGACAAGACGACGATTGTCGCCGGCGGCTTCGAAACGCGTGACCGCACCAACGCCGTCGACATGCCCGGTCATGAGGTGACCACCGAGGCGGTCTGATAGACGCAGTGCCTTTTCCAGATTAACCGCCGCCCCCTGTGCGAATCCGGCGACCGTATCCAGCGTCGCCTGCGACACCTCGGCCTCGAAATGATCATTGCCCAGCGCCACTGCGGTCAGGCATGCGCCGCTGACCGCAATGCTGTCGCCGACCGCGACGTCTGCCATGTCGAGCCCGCAGGCGGCGATGCGCAACCGAACGCCGCCTGGAGCCGCAGCGTTTTTTTCGATGCGGCCGACTGCCGCGATAATGCCGGTAAACATTAATGGATTCTCGCCAGCACGCGCACGTCTGCGCCAATGCGGCAGACGTCGGTGATATTCACGGTCCGCCGCTCGTCCAGGCTTTTCAGCGGCGGCAAATGAAACATGCCCTGCGCGGTATCACCGAGAATGTTCGGCGCCAGATAGATCAGTAGTTCGTCGACCAGCCCTTCACGCAGCAAGGAGCCGTTCAGCTTGTGACCGGCCTCGACATGCACCTCGTTGCAGCCACGGCGCGCCAGTTCCTGCAGCAGCGCCGGCAGCTCCACCTTGCCTTCATGGTTAGGCAGCACCACGACCTCGGCACCCTTCGCGCGCAGCGCCACACTGCGCGGCGCATCGACACCGGCAGCGGCGATGATCGTACCTGGACCGAGCACTTTCGCGGTCAGCGGCGTCTGCAGCCGGCTGTCCACCACCACCCGCAGCGGCTGGCGCGTGGTCTCGACCTCGCGCACTGTCAGCTGCGGATCGTCATCCTTGACCGTGCCTACCCCCGTCAGCACCGCACAGGCGCGCGCGCGCCAGGCATGGCCATCGCGGCGAGCATCAGCGCCGGTAATCCACTGGCTCTGGCCGTCGGCGAGCGCGGTGCGGCCGTCGAGGCTCGCAGCGACCTTGATCCGCACCCACGGTGTGCCGCGCGTCATCCGCGACACAAAACCGACGTTCAGTTCGCGCGCCTCGTTCTCCATCAGGCCGACTTCAACCTTGATGCCGGCAGCGCGCAGTTTTTCCAGACCCTTTCCCGCCGTCAGCGGATTCGGATCCTGCATGGCGGCCACCACGCGTACGGGTTTCGCCTCAATCAGTCCATCGACACACGGCGGCGTGCGGCCGTGATGCGCGCAGGGTTCCAGCGTCACGTACACCGTCGCGCCATTTGCCTTTGCGCCTGCGGCGGCCAATGCGATCGGCTCAGCATGCGCCTCGCCGGTTTTAGCGTGCCAGCCTTCGCCCGCCGTTTTGCCTTCATGAACGATCACGCAGCCCACGCGCGGGTTCGGCGTGGTCGTGTTCAAGCCCTGTGCGGCAAGCTCCAGCGCGCGGGCCATGTGGCGTTGATCGTCGGATGTGAACATGTTCCATAGCCACCGCGTCGGACGCGGCGCAGCGTTACTTGCGGGGAGGCTTGCGCACTTCCCGGATCGCGTCGGTGAAATCATCGACGCCCTGGAAACTGCGATAAACCGAGGCAAAGCGGATGTAGGCCACTTCGTCGAGTTTCTTCAGCTCGCGCATCACCATTTCGCCGACGCGACGCGCCGGAACCTCGCGCTCGCCCTGCGACAGCAGTTCATTGGTCAGCGTGCCGATCGCCTCATCGACCAGCGAGGTCGGAACCGGTCGCTTGTGCAGCGCGCGCAAAAACCCGGTGCGCAGCTTGTCGAGATCGAACTCGGCACGGCTGCCGTCCTGCTTGACCACCTGCGGCATGCGCAGCTCCACCGTTTCGTAGGTCGTGAAGCGCTTGCTGCACGACACGCACTTGCGGCGGCGGCGTATGGTGTCCCCGTCATCGCTCTCGCGGGAGTCGATGACCTGGGTTTCGTCTGATTTACAGAATGGGCACTTCATGCGTTCGGGTCAGCCTGTCCCTTCAACGATACACCGGAAAGCGATCGCACAGTGCCTTGACCGCACCGCGCACGCGGTTGATGACCGCCTCGTCCTGAGGCGCATCGAGCACATCGGCAATCAGACCACCGAGCTGTTCGGCCTCGGCCTTGCCGAAACCGCGCGTGGTCATCGCCGGCGAACCGATGCGCACGCCGCTGGTCACCGTCGGCGGGCGCGTGTCATTGGGCACGGAATTCTTGTTGACCGTGATGTTGGCACTTCCCAGCGCCTTTTCGGCCTCCAAGCCCGTCACCGGCTTGTCGCGCAGGTCGAGCAAGAACAGATGGCAGTCGGTCTGGCCGGAGACGATGCGGTAGCCGCGTTTCTGCATGACCTTCGCCATGATCCGGGCGTTGTCGAGCACCCGCTGCTGGTAGTCGCGGAATTCCGGGGTCATTGCCTCCTTCAGTGCCACCGCCTTGGCGGCAATCACGTGCATCAGCGGACCACCCTGCGATCCGGGAAACAGGGCCGAATTGAGGATTTTTTCGTGCTTCACATCCGCCAGGATCAGGCCACCACGCGGACCGCGCAGCGTCTTATGGGTGGTCGTAGTCACGAAATCGGCGATTCCGACCGGACTCGGATACAACCCCGCAGCCACCAGTCCCGCGTAATGCGCCATGTCCGCCATCAGCAGCGCGCCGACGCTGTCGGCGATTTCGCGGAAGCGTTTCCAGTCGATGATCCGTGAATAAGCCGAGGCACCGGCAACGATCATCTTGGGTTTGCGCGCCCCGGCCAGTTCGGCAACTTCGTCGTAATTGATTTCCTGGGTATCGGGATGCAGTCCGTAGGTAGCCGCGTCATAGTATTTGCCGCTGATATTGACCTTGGCGCCGTGCGTCAGATGCCCGCCGTCGGACAAGCGCATGCCGAGTACGGCGTCGCCCGGCTTCAGCGTCGCCAGATAAACCGCGGCGTTGGCCTGCGCCCCCGAATGAGGCTGCACATTGGCATAACCGGCCTTGAACAATCCCTTGGCGCGGTCGATCGCGAGCTGCTCGGCAATGTCGACATATTCACAGCCACCGTAATAGCGCTTGCCGGGATAGCCTTCGGCGTATTTGTTGGTCAGCACTGACCCCTGTGCCTCCAGCACGGCCGGGCTGGTGTAGTTCTCGGAAGCGATCAGCTCGATATGATCCTCCTGCCGCTGCGCTTCAAGGCGCACGGCACGGAAAATTTCTGGATCGGTCGTTTCAAGGGTTTGCTGGAACATGATGGTCCATGGTTGGGGTCGGAGGCGCGAATTTTATCATGCGAAACACCAGCTTACCCGTATGATTGACGGCTGGAGGAACGCCCGATCCGCATCATGAAAACCCTGCTTGCCCTTTCCCGCGCCATCGATGCGCTGAACGAATCTGCCGGCCGCCTTGCCTGTTGGCTGGTGCTCGCCTGCATCTTCATCAGCGCCGGCAATGCCATCGCCCGTTACGGGTTCAGCTTGAGCTCCAACGGCTTCCTCGAAATCCAGTGGTACCTGTATTCGGTGGTATTCCTTAGTGCAGCCGGTTACACGCTGAAGCACAACGCCCATGTCCGCATCGATCTAATTGCCGGACGGCTCACACCGCGCGCACAGGCATGGATTGACCTGTTTGGCCACCTTTTCATGCTGCTGCCGGTGTGCGCGATCATGCTCTGGTTTGGCTGGCAGGCGTTTGCCGAGTCGTACCGCATTAACGAGATTTCAACCGACGCCGGCGGTCTGCTGCGCTGGCCGATCAAGTTCGTGGTGCCGGCCGCCTTCGCACTGCTGATCCTGCAAGGCATCTCCGAAACCATCAAGAAAATCGCCTTTTTGCGCGGACTGTTGAAACCCGCAGCAGACAAAACCATGGAGACGCGCTGAAGCCATGGCCTTCGAACTGATGGCGCCGCTGATGTTCGTCGGACTCGCGGTATTCCTGCTGCTCGGATATCCGGTCGCATTCGCACTCGCCGCCAACGGCCTGCTGTTTGCGTTCCTCGGCTTCGAACACGGCCTGCTCCAACCCGAACTGCTGCAGGCGCTGCCGCAACGGCTGTTCGGCATCATGGCCAACCAGCTGCTGCTGGCGATCCCGTTTTTCACCTTTATGGGACTGATCCTCGAGCGCAGCGGCATGGCCGAGGATCTGCTCGACACCATCGGCCAGCTGTTCGGTCCGCTGCGCGGCGGCGTCGCCTACGCAGTGATTTTTGTCGGCGCGCTGCTCGCCGCCACCACCGGAGTGATCGCCGCCTCGGTGATCGCGATGGGCCTGATCTCGCTGCCGGTGATGCTGCGCTACAACTATTCGCCGCGACTCGCCAGCGGCGTAATCTGCGCCTCGGGCACGCTGGCGCAGATCATCCCGCCGTCGATCGTGCTGATCGTGCTCGCCGACGTACTCGGCGCGCCGGTGGGTGACATGTACGCAGGGGCGGTGCTGCCCGGCCTGCTGCTGGTCATGCTGCTCGCCGGTTACATCTTCGTCACCTCGATGATCAACCCGGCGGCGGCACCGGCGCTGCCGCCGGAGGCAAGGAAAATGCGCGGCAGCGCTCTGTTCCGCCACGTGTTGCTGGTCATGGTGCCACCGCTAGTGCTGATCTTTCTGGTGCTGGGTTCGATCTTTGCCGGCATCGCCACGCCGTCAGAAGGCGGCGCACTGGGCGCGGTCGGCGCGCTGGTGCTAGCTGCCGCAAAGCGGCGGCTGAACATCAAAGTGATGCGCGAAGCACTCGACTCCACGACACGGCTGTCGAGCTTCGTGATGTTCATCCTTATCGGCTCGACGGTGTTTGCACTCACGTTCCGCGCGGTCAACGGTGATCTCTGGGTCGAACGGCTGTTCACGCTGGTCCCCGGCGGCGCCATCGGTTTTCTCATCGTCGTGCACCTAATGATCTTCGTGCTCGGTTTCTTCATCGACTTCTTCGAGATCGCCTTCATCCTGCTGCCGCTGCTGGGCCCGGTGGCGATGAAACTCGGCATTGATCCGGTTTGGTTCGCGTTGATGATCGGCATCAATCTGCAGACCTCGTTCCTGACGCCGCCGTTCGGCTTTTCACTGTTCTACCTGCGCAGTGTCGCGCCGCCGCAGATCAAGACCACCGACATCTACCGTGGCGTGATCCCCTTCGTCGGCGTGCAACTCGCGGCATTGCTGCTGGTGATCAGCTTTCCGCAATTGGTATCGGCATTCAAGGATGCACCCACGCCGCGCGATCCCGGCAATATCGAAATCCGCGTGCCTGCACCGGAGGATGCGCAGACCAAATCCGCTACCGAAACCACGCCCGAGGAC
>JAYOED010000007.1:0-19934 GCA_038106575.1 Burkholderiales bacterium | reverse complement strand
AGCGCATGCTGCGTGAGGGCCGATGACACCAATGCCGCACATCCTTCCTGCTTGATAGTCGTGCATGTTTGACAGCAAATTCGCTACGATGCCCTTCCCCGGGATGGATTTGTGAATCCGCGGCGTCACCACTTTCAAGGGAACCTCATGAACCCTCTTTTTCGTTACACCGCATTGTTTCTGTGTTTCGCCTCGGCGCCGGGACTGGCTCACGAAGATAAGTATCTGGACGCCAACGGCGTCAAAATCCGTTATATCGACACCGGCAAAGGCCCTGCCATCGTGCTGCTGCACGGCGGGACCTCCAACCTCGAGAGCTGGACCACGCGCAGCGTGGTCGACAATCTGGCGAAGAATTTCCGCGTCATCGCCTTCGACGCGCGCGGCCACGGCAAGAGCGACAAGCCGCGCGACCCTGCTGCCTATGGCCGCCAGCGGGCGCTGCGGCCTTTCGCGTGTAAAGCGAGGATGTCCCACACCGCGCGGTTGGCCGGCGTCGGCACGTTGACCGCGGCGCCCAGCTTGACCACGCCGCCGGACAGCCATTCGACTTCGAGCGGATTGCCGGATTCGAGGTCATGGGCCAGCGACGAGCTCATGTCCGCAGGTACGGTGTCTGCAAACTTCATGCGCTCGTCGGCATAGTTCTCCGGCAGTGATACGCCGTGGGCGCGGCCCACGGCTACCACTTCCTTCATCAGGTCATGGAAAAAAACCCGCGTCTGCGGATGCGAGCGGATCTCCCCAAACGGTTTGCGCATCGTCGCGGTGGTAGCGGAGAGACCGACGAGGAACGTGTATTTCTCCCACAGCGTGCGGCGAATGTCATCGGAGATCTGCGCATCGATGCCGCCCTTGACCGCGAAATCCAGCAGCGTCTGCGCGCGCGCCGATCGGGTGCCGTCGTATTCGCCAAAAATCATCCGTTGCAGCGTACCGACCTGGTGGATCACGCCGGGCCGGGAGATGTGAGTACCCACATAGGCCACCCCGCCCATCACCGCGCTGTCACCGAATTTGCGGCGCAGGATGTCATCCTTGATGACCCCGTTCTGCAGCGACAGCACCGCGGTGTCAGATCCGACTACAGGACGGAACGCGCGGATCGCGGCTTCCAGCGTTCCCATTTTGACTCCCACCAGCACCAGATCGACGGTGCCGATGCTTCCCGGATCGTCGGTCGCCTTCACTTCAGGCAGATGGATGTTGCCCTGCACTGCGTTCTCGATCAGCAGTCCGTTGCTGCGCATCGCCGCCAGATGTTCGCCGCGCGCGATGAAGGTGACGTCGGCGCCGGCGCGCGCCAGCCGTGCGCCGTAGAACCCGCCGATCCCGCCGGAGCCCATGACTACGATTTTCATCAGCGGACTCCGCTCACCTCACCGTCGCATGCCGCGCGGCATTAGTGAAGACAAAATTGTCGTAACCCATTTCGGCGACGCGGAACCACAGGAACTGGTTGTTGCGGAATTTCAGCCAGTCGGCATAGATACGCTTGAAGTGCGGGCTTTTGGCGGCGACCTCGCCATACAGCTCAAACGCCGCTTTCTGTGAAGCCTCCAACACCAACTTCGGAAACTGGCGCAGTTGCGCGCCGCCGGCGACCAGCCGTTTCAGTGCTGCGGGATTCTGCGCGTCGTAGCGCGCCAGCATGTGCACGTTAGCTTCAGCACAGGCACTCTCGAACACCGATTGATAAGCCTTGGGCAGCGACTGCCACTGCTTGAGGTTGACGACCGTCGACAATTGCGGCCCGCCTTCCCACCAGCCCGGGTAGTAGTAGTATTTCGCAACCTTGTTGAAGCCGAGCTTTTCATCGTCGTACGGCCCCACCCATTCGGCGGCGTCGATGGTGCCCCTTTCAAGGGCTTGATAGACCTCGCCCCCAGCAATCTGCTGGGCCACCACACCGAGCTTGGCCAGTACCTGACCAGCGATACCGCCGATGCGCATTTTCATACCCTTCAGATCGTCGAGCGTGCGGATTTCCTTGCGATACCAGCCGCCCATCTGCGCTCCGGTATTGCCGGTTGGAAACTGCACGCAGCCGTATTCCTTGAACAATCCGGCCACCGCTTCGAGTCCACCGCCGTAGTACATCCACGCGTTCTGCTGGCGCGCATTTAGTCCGAACGGCAGCGCGGTGGCGAAGGCGAACGCCGGATCCTTGCCGATGTAGTAATAGGGCGCGGTATGGCCGCATTCGACGGTGCCGTTCTGCACCGCGTCGAGCACCTGCAGGCCGGGCACGATTTCGCCGCCGGCAAACACGCGGATCTGGAACCGGCCGTCGGTGCCCTCGGCGACACGCTTCGACAGGATTTCAGCGGCACCGTAGATGGTGTCGAGATTTTTCGGAAAGCTCGACGCCAGCCGCCACTGGATTTTCGGCTGTGAACCGACAACGGCCGGCGCGACTGATGCGGTTTCCTTCTGCCCGCAGGCGGCGAGCGCGGTGGCCGCCGCACCACCGGCCAGTCCGAGTCCGGCTTTTTTCAGGAATGAGCGACGCCGCATGACATCCTCCTTGATTCTTTTTAACTATATGTTTTAAAACGATATTTCAAGATCCCGCCAGGGTCATTCCGGCAACCAGGATCGAGCCGCTTTGGCGCGAACTGCGCCGCGACACATCGTTGCCGACGGCGACGATGTTTCTGTACATGTCTTTCAGGTTGCCGGCGATGGTGATCTCCTGCACCGGGTAGGCAATTTCGCCGTTCTCGACCCAGAACCCCGCCGCGCCGCGCGAGTAATCACCGGTCACCGCGTTGACGCCCTGTCCCATCATTTCAGTCACCAGCAGGCCGGTGCCAAGTTTTTTCAGCAGCGCCGCAAAATCCTCGCCGGTATCGCGCAGGATCAGGTTGTGATTGCCGCCGGCATTGCCGGTGGACTTCATGCCGAGCTTGCGCGCAGAATAGGTGGCGAGAAAATAACCCTGCACCACGCCGTCCTTGACGATGTCGCGCGACTGCGTCGCCACGCCCTCTTCATCGAATGCACCGCTCGCCAGTGCTTTGGGTATGTGAGGCAGGTCGGCAATCTGCACGTTCTTCGAAAAAATCTCCTTGCCCAGGCTTTCGAGCAGAAACGAGGACTTACGGTAAAGGCTGCCGCCCGAAACCGCGGACACAAAATGGCCGAGCAGGCTGGAAGCAACGCCGGTTTCGAACAGTACCGGTACCTGCGTGGTTTTCACCTTGCGCGCCTTCAGCCGCGCCACCGCCCGCTCGCCCGCCTTGCGGCCGACGGTCTCGGGTGACGGCAGTTCCGCCGGATCACGTGCGGTCTCGTACCAGTCATCACGTTGCATGCCATCGCCCTGGCCTGCAACCAGCGCGCACCAGATGCCGTGCCGCGAAGTAGGATAACCGGCGAGGAAGCCGTGGGAATTGCCGTAGATGAAGTGCGACTGCTGCGTCGATACCGTCGATCCCTCGGAATTGGTGATGCGCTTGTCGGCAGCGAATCCGGCAGCCTCGCAGGCTCGAGCCATCTCGATGGCCCGCTCCACCGGCATGTCCCACGGATGAACCAGGTCAAAATCGGTAAACTCGCTCGCCAACATGTCGGGATCCGCAAGCCCCGCGCATTCATCGACCGCGGTATGGCGGGCGATCGCCAGCGCGGCATCCACCGTGTCGCGGATCGCCTGGGTGGCGAAATCCGAACTGCTGGCATGGCCGCGCTGCTGTCCGATATATACCGTGACGCCAATGCCCTTGTCGCGGTTGTATTCTATGGTCTCGACCTCGCCGCGCCGCGCGGTGACGGTCTGGCCGTAACCTTCGCTGACTTCGGCGGCGGCTGCGGTTGCGCCGCGATCCTTCGCATATTTCAAGGCGTCGGAAACCAGCTGCTTCAATGTGTCGTCGGTATAAGAAAACGGACTGGATGCCATGGCGATTGCGGGGCGCGGTCGCTTTAGCCGCGCTAAAGGGCGTTATCATATCAGCTTCATTTTGCAGCCCCTCCATTCACCCCTTTCCACTGTGAACGAACTCCCCGGAACCCCCGACCCGCACAGCAAAAGCCGGCGCAAGCGAGAAATGGACGCGCTGCAGGAAATCGGAACCGTCCTGGTCGAACTCAACAAGCAGCAGATTGCCGAAATCGACCTGCCTGAAAGCCTGCGCGAAGCCGTACTGGCCGCGCAGGACATGAAAACGCATGAGGCACGGCGGCGTCAGCTGCAGTACATCGGCAAGCTAATGCGCCAGGTCGATCCTGAACCGATACGGGTCAAACTCGAGGGCTGGCGCTCGACGTCGGCGGAAAAGGCCGCGCAACTGCATCACGTCGAACGCTGGCGCGAGCGGCTGCTTGCCGAACAGGAGGCGCTGGCCCTGTTCGTCTCCGAGTATCCCGGCACCGACGTCCAGCAGCTGCGTACGCTGATCCGCAACACCACGCAGGAGCGCGAGCGCGGCAAACCGCCCAGGCACTATCGCGCCCTGTTCCGCATGATCCGCGCACTAGTCGAATCCCGGCGTCGCGAAGCGGCGCCATCGGTATAATCCGCGCCATGTCGAATACTCAAGAACTAGTCATCGGCCTTGTTTCGATCAGTGACCGCGCTTCTAAGGGCGTCTACAAGGACGAAGGTATCCCCGCACTCCAAGACTGGCTGAAAAACGCGATCAGCGACCCGCCGCTGCGTTTCATGTCGCGACTGATTCCCGACGAACGTCCGGTGATCGAAGCCGCGCTGAAGGAACTAGTCGACAAGGAAGGCTGCCATCTGGTGCTGACCACCGGTGGCACTGGCCCCGCGCTGCGCGACGTGACGCCGGAGGCGACACTCGCCGTCGGCGACAAGGAAATGCCCGGCTTCGGTGAGCAGATGCGCCAGGTCAGCCTGAAGTTCGTGCCTACCGCGATCCTGTCGCGGCAGGTCGCCGTGATCCGCAAACAGGCATTGATTATCAACCTGCCGGGACAACCTAAAGCCATCAAGGAAACGCTGGAAGGACTGAAAGACGAAAACGGTAAACCCATGGTGCACGGCATCTTCGCCGCTGTGCCCTACTGCATCGATCTGATCGGCGGGCCGTATATCGAAACCAACAACGCCGTTTGCAAGGCTTTCCGACCGAAGTCGGCGATTCGTCCGAAATGAACCTGCTCGAAACCATCGAAATCGAAACCGCGAATAGCCCTTCGGCCTCTGTGATCTGGATGCACGGCCTCGGCGCCGACGGCAACGATTTCGTACCCATCGTGCGCGAACTCGACCTGTCCGGCGCGCCGGCAATCCGCTTCGTGTTTCCGCACGCGCCGGTACGGCCGGTGACTATCAATAACGGCTACCGGATGCGCGCCTGGTATGACATCTCCTTTGGCGACCTTGAGGGCAACACGCGCAAGGCCGACGAACGCGGCGTGCGCGAATCGCAGGCGCAGATCGGCCAGCTGATCGTACGCGAGAACGAACGCGGCATCGCCACGGAAAATATCGTGCTTGCGGGCTTTTCGCAGGGCGGTGCGATGGCGCTGCAGAGCGGATTGCGCCACCCGGAAACACTGGCCGGGGTCATGGCGCTGTCCTGCTACCTGCCGCTGGCCGAATCATTCCCACAGGAAGCCGCGCCGGCCAATACCAAAACCCCTGTGCTCATGGCCCACGGTACGCACGATCCGGTGGTGCCGTACGCGATGGGACGCGGCTCGTCAGACATGCTGCAGCGGGCGGGCTATGCCCTCAAATGGCATGAATATCCGATGCAGCACTCTGTATGCCTCGAGGAAGTCACCGACATCGGCCGCTGGCTGGTTGCTGTGCTGAAAAACTGAGTCCCTCGCTCTCCCACCTCAATTGGAGCATTTTCATGAAGCATTCATTGCTGGCCTGCGTACTGTAATCTGCATCGCTGGTTGCCGCTGCCGCTGACTATCCTGTTAGCCCAGTATGCATCATCGCGCCCTTCGGGGCGAGCAGCGCCACGGACACGGTCGCGCAGTACTAATTAGGGGTTTCATGTCCTTGAAGCATCCGTGGATGCAGTAGTCGATTCGGTAAAATCAGCGGCCAGTTAAAGGAGAATTGCTTGTCACAACCGCTTGAAGGCTTGCGCATCATCGATCTGACTACCGTAGTCATGGGCCCGTTTGCCACCCAATTACTCGGCGACCTTGGTGCCGACGTGATCAAGGTCGAGCCGCCCGACGGTGACATCCTGCGCCATAACGCGCCGATGCGGCATCCGGGCATGGGACACATTTTCTTGCACCACAACCGCAACAAGCGCTCGATCGTGCTCGACTTGAAGAAGCCTGAAGGCCATGCCGCACTGCTGAAACTGGCGAAGACCGCCGATGTGCTGATCTACAACGTACGGCCGCAGGCGATGAAACGGCTGAAACTTTCCTACGAAGACGTCGCTGCCGCAAATCCGAAGATCATCTACGTCGGCGCCTATGGTTTCAGCCAGCGCGGTCCTTACGCTGCGCAACCCGCTTACGATGACCTGATCCAGGGCATGTCAGCGATACCCGCGCTGATCCACGAGGCCGGTGCCTCGAGTCCCCGCTACGCGCCACTGGCGATCGCCGACCGCATTACCGGCCTTGCTGCTGTCAACGCGGTGACAGCCGCGCTTTACGCGCGCAGCCGCAGCGGCAAGGGTCAAGCGGTCGAGGTGCCGATGTTCGAAACAGTCACCCAGATGGTTCTGGCCGACCATCTCTGCGGTTATACCTTTGAACCGCCGGTGGGACGCCACGGCTACGAACGCATGCTCGCCGAACATCGAGCGCCTTATCCGACTAAGGATGGCTACATGTGCGTGCTGGTCTACAACGACAAACACTGGCGTGCGTTCTTCAGAACAATCGGCCGAGAAGAGATGTTCGAAGCCGATCCGCGCTTCCGCAACCACGAAGCACGTTCGCGCAACTTCTCGGCTATCTATGCCTTCGTCGCAGAACAACTGAAGCAGCGCACCACCGCCGAATGGGAAAAACTGCTGCGCGAAGCCGACATCCCGTCAGCACCGATGAAGACCGTGGATGACCTGCTGCACGATCCGCATCTCGCAGCCACTGGATTTTTCAGGGAATCGGACCACCCGACCGAAGGCCGCCTGCGCGAAATGACGCGGGCCAGCCATTGGTCTAGTTCGGAAAACATGCCGCACCGCCACGCCCCCAGGCTTGGGGAACACAGCGCGGAAATCCTGCATGAAGCAGGTTACGACGAAAACGCCATCGCGCAACTCGCCACCCTAGGCGTGACGAAACTTGGCTAACAATAACTGCCCGATGAAGCTATCGCCCGTCAGATTAGACTGCACGGGCGCACAAAACATTCAGTACTTGAGCTTCAGCTTGTCCATCTCTTCCTTGGGATCACCTGCACATCGCCGCGCGCCTTAAAGCGGCTCAGATTCCAGCCTCCCACCCACCCAGGCCTTGAATACTGCCAGATTCTTTTGGCATTCGGCATTGGTCTCACCAATGCGTTTGTACATGTTGCCCGGCTTGACGTTTTTGGACGACTTGCTGTCATCCAGCCTCCGCATGATGGCACCGGTATCAGGCCAGCCGATGAACGCGATCAAATCATTATAGGTGGCCATGCACGGGCCGAGTTTTTCCTTATCGGATCTTTCTAGTCATGGATGCAAATACGAAACCTGATCAGTGGTCTGGCCGTAACTCTGGCCTTGGCCGCCTGCTCATCCATACCCACCAACGCACAAGTCGGTGCCACGACAGGCGTAGTCGTCGGCGGCGTGGTCGGTTCAGTGCTCTCAGGTGGCACGACTGGTACTGTGGTTGGCACAGGTGCAGGCGCCGCGATCGGTCACGAAATCGGCATGAACATCAAGTAAGGTCTGATCTCCCAGACATTTTCACTTCTACGGCAGGACTTGTGAACAGAACGCCTGTTTTACACCGGCGCAAGCCGGGGTTGTTTTGTACGGTGGCAGTTACTGCGGCTCGATCGGCGTCAGGCGGGCATGTCCCAGCAATTCCTCCAGCCAGGCCGCATGTGAGAACAGTTCTTCCTCGCCCTGCGGCTGACCAACGACCTGCAGGCCGATTGGCAGGCCGGTCTTGGTGAATCCGCCGGGCATTGCCATCACCGGACAGGCCGTCATCGTGATCGCGCATGTCAGTTCCAGCCAGCCCATGTAACCCTCGAAGATAACGCCGTCCCAGCTTTGCGGATAGCGCCAGGTGACGTCGAACGGCGGACACAGCGTCGACGGACAGATCAGCAGGTCATATTGCTCGAAAAACGCCGCCGCGCGGCGGATGATTTCTCCCTGCACTATTTCCGCCGCGACGACATCGGTCAATTTCAGGCCGAGACCGAATTCTGCGTTCTGCACCACTTCCGGTTTTAGCACGTCGCAGTATTTCTCCAGCAGCGGCGCGACGCGCGCGATGTAGACGGCACCACGCAGGATCAGGAAATTTCTGGCGGCATCGCTCAAATCCGGATGCACCTCTTCCACGGCCACACCCTCTGCAGCCATCTTTTCGGCAACCGCGGCAATAGCCGCACGCACTTCGCGGTCGACCACCGGCGCAATTCCAAGATCGGCGCTGACCGCGACCCGCAGCGGTTTTTCCGGGCGCGCTGCGGCCTGTGCGAACGACGGCAGCGGATCACGCGGCGACAGCGGATCACGGTTATCGAATCCGGATTCGGCATCGAACATCAGCGCGACATCAGCCACAGTGCGCGCCATCGGCCCTTCCACTGACAACGGATTGAACGGCTGCTTCTGCACCCGTGCCACCATGCCCGGACTCGGCCGCAGTCCGCTCACCGAACAAAAGCTCGCCGGCGTGCGAATGCTGCCGCCGAAATCGTTGCCGGTGGCCATCCATACCTGTCCCGCCGCCAGCGCGGCGGCGCTGCCGCCCGAAGAACCGCTAGCACTCTTGCGCATGTCCCAGGGATTCAGCGTTGCGCCGAAGACGTCGTTGAAGGTGTTGCCTCCTGCAGCAAATTCCGGAAGATTGGTCTTGCCGATGACGATCGCGCCCAGCGCCTCTAGACGTTCCACCACCGGGTCGGAGGCCGGTGAAATCAGTTGTTCATGCACGCGAGAGCCCGATGTGCAGCGCACGCCCTCGACATGGGTATTATCCTTAACCGCGATCGGCAAACCGTAAAGGTATTCATCCGCATGCGATCCGGCGCTATGGTGCATCAATTGGCGTGCCCGTTCACGGGCGCGCTCGAAACACAGTGTGACCATGGCATTGATCCGCGGATTGGTCTCGGCGATGCGCGCCTCCGCGGCATCGATCAGTTCCATTGGTGACACCTCGCCACGCTTGAGCCGAGCCACAGCCTCTGTTGCAGTCCATTTTATGAATTCATGCACAACCCTTCTCCCCGTCGTTTCATCGCATCAATTACCGCACACCAGTATAGCGGCCTGATGTCCCACAGACGTGTTAGGCTTTCGCTCCAGCAACACGCACAACCCCTCCGGGAATTCCAGATGACGACCAAATCCGCCACCCGCCCGCTGCTGCAAACCGGAGCGCAAATCCTCGTCGATTCACTCATCACCCATGGTGCAAAGCTCGGCTTCGGCGTTCCCGGGGAATCCTATCTTGCGGTGCTCGACGCGATGTACGAGCGCCAGGATGACTTTAAATTCATCATCTGCCGCCAGGAAGGCGGGGTCACCAACATGGCCGACGCCTATGGCAAGCTGACCGGCGAACCCGGCCTCGCCTTCGTCACGCGCGGACCCGGAGCTACCAACGCTTCGGTCGGTGTACACACCGCGCACCAGGATTCGACTCCGATGATCCTCTTCATCGGCCAGATCCACAGCCGCTACGCCGAGCGCGAATCGTTCCAGGAAGTCGACTACCGGCGCATGTTCGGCCCGATGGCGAAATGGGTGGCAAGCATCGACCACGCCGATCGCGTGCAAGAAATGGTCAGCCACGCCTTCCATATCGCAACCTCCGGCCGCCCGGGTCCTGTGGTGCTGGCGCTGCCGGAAGACATGCAGGACGAGGAAGTCCCGGTAAAAAAAATTACGCGCTACCAGCGTGTTGCCGCGCATCCGGGCGACGCCGACATGCACAAGCTGCGCGATCTGCTGTCCAAAGCCAAAAAACCCCTGGTCATTCTGGGCCAGGCCGGCTGGAGCAAAAAAGGCTGCGAGGATTTTCTGGCATTCGCCACCGCCTTCGATCTTCCAGTGGCGTGCTCGTACCGCGCGCAGGACATGATCGACAATCGCGACCGTCATTACGTCGGCGATGTCGCCGTAGGCCTGAATCCCGCGCTGGCCAAGCGCATCGGCGAGTCCGACCTGCTGATTGCCATCGGTTCGCGGCTTGGCGAGTGGAGCACGGTGAATTACACGCTGCTCGACATTCCCCGCCCACAACAACCCTTCGTGCACATCTATCCCGGCGCCGAAGAACTGGGACGCGTGTATCAGGCCGACCTGCTGATCAACGCCGGCATGCCGGAATTCGCCGCAGCCGCACGCAAGCTGCCGCCGCTGAAACCGGCCTGGAGTGAATGGACCAAAGCTGCACGCGCCGACCTCGTAGCCTGGCAGCAGCCGGTAAAGGTGCCGGGCAAGGTCAACATGAGCGAAATCGTCGACTGGCTGAACAAACGCCTGCCGCCGGAATCCATCCTCACCAACGGCGCTGGAAACTTCTCGCTGTGGGTTCACCGTTTTTACCGCTACGGCGGATTCCGCACCCAGCTTGGTCCCACCAGCGGCGCGATGGGTTACGGCGTGCCGGCGGGCGTTGCAGCAAAACTTGTACACCCCAAGCGACTGGTCCTTGCCTTCGCAGGGGACGGTGACTTTCTGATGACCGGCCAGGAACTCGCAACCGCGGCGCAGTACGATGCACGGGTGATTTTCATCGTCGTCAACAACGGCATGTACGGTACCATCCGCATGCATCAGGAACGGCATTACCCCGGCCGCGTCAGCGGTACCCAGCTGAAAAATCCGGATTTCGCCGCGCTCGCCCGTGCCTACGGCCTACACGGCGAAATCGTCCAAAAGACGGAGGACTTCGAGGTGGCATTCGAGCGTGCGGCTGCGGCGAAGACTGCAGCGCTAATCGAAGTGCGCGTTGATCCCGAGGCGATCAGCCCGCGCACCACAATCACGGCGATCCGCGCCGAAGCCAGAAAATCCTCTAAGTAGGATCGCGAGGATGGTGACCTTTCTCAGCGAACAGGACATTCAGGACCTGCTGACCATGGATATCGCGCTCGAGCAGGTTGAGCGCGCCATGAAAGACCTGGCGATGGGCCGCGCGACTGACGTGCCGCGCGCCCGCATCCAGACCCCTGCCGGCATCCAGCATGTGCTGCAGGCCGCCGCACCCGAACTGGGCTATATCGGCTTCAAGTATTACTACTCAATGCCAGGCCATCGTTCAGCGATGTACGTGCACCTGATAAAAATGAAGAACTGCCGACTTGATGCCATCGTCGAAGCACGCTGGCAAAGCATGATCCGCACCGGTGCTGCCAGCGGCGTCGCATCAAAAGTACTCGCCAATCCTGGAGCCACTACGGTTGCGCAACTCGGCGCCGGTTACCAGGGCATGGGCCAGCTTGAAGCCGTGGTCCGCGCGCTGAAGCTGCGTGAGGCACGGGTCTACGCACCGACCCGCGACAAGCTCGAAACCTGGTGCAAAAAGATGTCGCTCAAACTGAATATCCCGGTCACGCTCGCTGCCACACCACAGGAAGCGATCCGCGGCGCGCAAGTGGTTAACATCATCACTAAGTCATCGAGCCCGGTGCTCAATGGCGACTGGCTGGAACCAGGCCAGCACATCAACGCTGCGGGCTCCAACGCGCTGTCGCGCAGCGAGATCGATGTTAAAACCGTGGCGCGCTGCGCGCTGATCACAGTCGATGGCCGCGGCACGGCGCGCAAGGAATGTGGCGACCTGCTTACCGCGGTCGAAACCGGAAAACTCGCCTGGAACACGTTACCCGAAATCGGTGAGGTGCTGGCCGGGACACAGCCCGGGCGCACCGGCAAAGACGACATTACCCTCTACGAATCCCACGGCATGGGTATACAAGACGTCTATACCGCGGTAAAAATGCTGGAACTGGCTCGAGGCCGCAAGGTCGGTATCGAGCTACCGATGTCGATATAAACACTGGTTCATTTATTTTCATGAACGACCCCAATCCCACTGTCGGATTTGCCGGTATCGGCTCGATGGGTACGCCGATGGCAGGCAACCTTGCCCGCGCCGGCTACAAGCTCGTGGTATTCGATCTTGATAACGCACGCACGGCAGCACTGTCACGCGAACATCCGGTCACTGTCGCCGGTAGCCTCGCCGATCTCGGAACGGCCGCAAATATCATCATCACCATGCTACCCGACGGCAAGGCGGTGCGTACCGCGCTATGCGGAAAAAATGACAGCTTCAAGGGCTGCATCCTCGAGCGTGCGGCAAAAGGCACGCTGGTCATCGACATGAGCTCATCGTCGCCTCCTGGCACTCGCGAACTGGGCACCGTGCTTGCCAAGCGCGGCATTTCCTTCATCGACGCGCCAGTCTCCGGCGGCATCAAAGGAGCCGTCGCGGCCACGCTGGCAATCATGGTCGGCGGTGACGCCGCGATTTTCGAGCGGGTCAGGCCTATGCTGGCGAAAATGGGCGACCAGGTGTTCCACGCGGGACCGCTGGGCGCTGGGCACGCGATCAAGGCACTGAACAACTATGTTTCGGCCGCAGGGCTGGTCGCCGCCTGTGAAGCCATCATCGCCGCCGAACGTTTCGGTCTCGATCCCGCCGTCGCCACCGAAATCATCAATGCCTCCAGCGGCATGAACAACACTACGAAAAACAAAGTGAAACAGCAAATGCTGAACGATGCGTTCGGCGCAGGTTTCGCCATTGCACTGATGGCCAAGGACGTGCGCACCGCGCAGGAAGTGGTTGAACTGACCGGCACGCCTGCCGACCTCGCCCGCCACTGCGCCGCGTTCTGGACCGCTGCCGAAAGCGAATTGCCAACAGGCACTGACCACACCGCCGTCTATCGTCTGCTAAAAAACAAAAAGCAATAACAATGCACAAGCCATTAACCGGGCTTCGCGTGCTCGACATGAGCCGCATCCTCGCCGGCCCCTGGTGCGGCCAGTTGCTGGCCGATCTCGGTGCCGAAGTGATCAAAGTCGAGCGCCCGGGCAAGGGTGACGACACGCGCGGCTGGGGACCGCCCTTCCTGAAAGACAGCGAAGGCCGTGAAACTTCCGAGTCAGCCTACTTTTTGTGCGCCAATCGCGGCAAGCAGTCGGTGACGCTGGATATCGCAAAGCCCGAAGGCCAGGCCTTGGCGCGTAAACTCGCGCAGCACACCGACATCCTGCTCGAAAACTACAAGGTCGGCGACCTCAAGCGCTACGGCCTTGACTACGCCACCCTGTCACAACTCAACCCGCGTCTCGTCTACTGCTCGATCACGGGCTTCGGCCAGGACGGCCCGTTCAAGGATCGCGCCGGATACGATTTCATGGTGCAGGGCATGGGTGGACTGATGAGCATCACCGGCGAGCGCGACGACCTGCCCGGCGGTGGCCCGCAGAAAGCCGGGGTTGCCATCGCCGACCTGATGACCGGCATGTATTCAACGGTAGCGATCCTTGCGGCAATCGAGGAGCGCCACCGCAGCGGCTGCGGCCAGTACATCGACATGGCGCTGCTCGACACCCAGGTGGCGTGGCTTGCCAACCAGAACAGCAATTACCTGATCGGCGGTGAAGCGCCGCAGCGCATGGGTAACGCCCATCCCAATGTCGTGCCCTATCAGACCTTTGCGACGCGGGATGGCAGCGTGATACTTGCCGTCGGCAACGACAGCCAGTTCAGAAAGTTCTGTGATGCTGCGGGCATAGCGGAAGCCGGCAGTGACCCGCGTTTCGCCAGCAACGCGCTGCGCATAGCCAACCGCGATGCCTGCGTCGCTGCGATCACCCCGGCAATGAAACTGAAAACCACCGCGAAATGGATTGCCGTACTCGAGCCGCTGGGCGTCCCCTGCGGACCGGTGCACCGTCTCGACGAGGTATTCGCCAATCCGCAGATCAGGCACCGTAAGATGCAGGTTAATGTGTCGCACCCGCTGTCAGGGTCAGTGCCGCTGGTGGCTAACCCGATAAAATACTCGCGCACGCCGCTTAGCTACGAGAACCCGCCGCCGCTGCTCGGCGAACATACCGACCTAGTACTGGAAAAGCTGCTGAGCAAAACACCGCAGGACATCGCTGCCTTGCGCAAAAACGGGATCGTCTAGCCCGGCAGTCTTAGCGACAGTCTAAGGCCGCTAGCGCCCCGGCGTAGTTTTCGCGCGCATCTGGTGTCGATGTCGCGACGAAATTGAGGTCGCGCAGCATGCCGTCGCTAAGACCGTAGACCCAGCCGTGCACTGCCAGCGACTGCCCGCGCTCCCAGGCATCCTGCACGATCGTGGTCTGGCACACGTTCAGTGCCTGCTCGATCACATTGAGTTCGCACAGCCGGTCGGCGCGTACCGCGCCGTCGGTTGAATCCAGCAGCTCATTGTGTTTCTGGCGCACGTCCTGCACGTGGCGCAGCCAGTTGTCGCAGAGCCCGATGCGGTCGCCGCGCAGCGCGGCGCCGACGCCGCCGCAGCCGTAGTGACCTACCACCATGATGTGCTTGATCTTCAGCACGTCGACGGCGAACTGGATCACCGACAGGCAGTTGAGGTCGGTGTGGGTGACGACGTTGGCAACGTTGCGGTGGACGAAAACCTCGCCAGGCAACAGATCGATGATTTCATTGGCCGGTACCCGGCTGTCGGCACATCCAATCCACAGATATTCGGGTGCCTGCTGCTGCGCCAATTTACGAAAGAAGTCCGGATTCTGCCGGCGCACCCGTTCGGACCAAGACCGGTTGTTGTCAAAAAGATGGGGCAGTTTCTTCATGGTATGGAATGTTCCGTGAACCGGTTGCTTGAATGTTTTATTGTCTCATACCCACACAAGACACCCGCAGGCAAGAGGAGAAACAGACATGCTCAAGCTAGGCATACTCAACGGAGACGACATCGGGCTCGAGGTTGTTCCCGAATGCATCAAGGTGATGAACGCGGCCGCAGATAGGGCGAAACTCGACATTGACTGGAAGCCGGTGCCGATCGCGCGCGCCGCCCATGATACCCTGGGCCACACCGTGCCCCCGGGGACTCTGGAGACACTGACCGCCCTAGACGGCTGGGTGCTCGGTCCCATCGGCCACCGCGAATACCCGCGCAACGATCCGACCTGGCTCAACGCTCATCCGCTGTTCCGCACCCACTTCGGCCTTTATGCCAACTACAAGCCTTTCAAGTCGTATGACAACTTGCCTTCGGTGCACAAGAACGTCGACATGCTGTTCCTGCGCGAAACCACCGAGGGCTTCAAGGTCGACGCTAACCTGTTCAAGGGCTACGGCGAATTCATGCCCACCGACGAACTCGCCATCGGCGTCTGCGTTACCACGCGCACCAAGAGCCGGCTGATCGCGGAAGCCGCCTTCGAAGCGGCACGCCACCGCCGCAAGAAGGTCAGCGCCGTGCACAAGAATACCGTCTACCGCATGGGTGACGGTTTGTTTGCCGAGGAATGCCGCAAGGTTGCGGTGCGTTATCCGGACATCGAATTCGAGGAAGTCATTGTCGACACCTGCGCGCTGCGGCTGGTGATGAAGCCGCAGCAGTACGACGTGCTTGTCACCACCAATCTTTATGGCGATATCCTCACTGACGAGGCAGCAGGACTAGTCGGCGGTTTAGGCATGGCCCCCGGTATCAATGCCAGCGGCACCCACGCAATGGCACAGGCCACCCACGGCTCCGCACCGGACATTGCAGGCAAGGGGATTGCCAACCCTTACGCGATGATCATGTCGGGCAAGCTGCTTCTCGACTGGCTGGGGATGAAGAAAAACGAACCAAAAGCCTTGAAGGCGGCGAAACTCCTGGAAGCTGCAGTCGAGCAAATCATCGCTGACGGAAAAAGGCTGACACCAGATCTAGGCGGCACAGCAAAGACAGCCGAAATGGGGGACGCGATTGCCAATGCGATCGGTCGTTGACAGGTCGTCCGTTACCAGCCTGCGCTTACGCATAAGATGCTCCATCATGTAAGCTACAGCTGGAGTTGTATTGGTGGATTGCAGTTCTTGGAAGTCAGGGAAAATAAGCTATTCTTGATGCCGCCCTTAAGCGTCAATACTAGCCAAATACAATGCAAAACATGACGATGCTTGCTACGACATATCGCCATCGGCAGTCAGTCAGAAGGCCTTAGACCAATGTCAGGGATGCACCTCTGGAACTAGGTCACGCATGACCGAATAAAGAGCATTTTGAGCCTCAAAACCGATACCTGGTCGTTCAGGAAGCTTAAGGTAGCCGTCCTCGATACAAGCATCATCAGCAAATCCTGCAAACATGCCGAACACGCCCGGATAGGCCTCGCAGCCACCCAAACCAAATCCGCCGACAATATGCAGGGTCATCTGGTTGCCACCATGCGGAAACACTGATTGCGCCGACCAACCGCGCACAGCAAGCATGTCCAGTGTTTTTGAGAATTGCGCAATTCCATACGACTGCGGCACATCGATCTGCAGGATGTCGCGGTCAGCACGCAGACCGCCAAAAGTAACTAGGTTAATCACATCTTGCGTGGAAAAAAGATTTTCGCCAGTACCAATTGGCGATTCGTAATTTGTGATTACCTCGGCCAATGTCTCGAAATCCAAGGGATCGGTAGGCTCCTCGAACCAACAAAGTTTGTAGGGTGCTAACGCTTTAGCGTAAGCCAGCGCACGCTCGCGATCAAATCCTGCATTAGCATCGACCGCAAGGCGCGAACTGTCGCCGATCAATTCGAGCGCTGCCTCGACGCGTGCAATATCAGCAGCTAAAGGTAATCCACCGACCTTAATTTTCATGGTGCGGTAGCCCTGATCGAACTTCGTGCGAATTTCATCGAGCAGCTCTGGTATACCTTTTCCGGGCTCATACCAGCCGCCACCAACATAACAGAGAATCTTTTCTTTATTATTTCTTTTATTATATTTTTTAGAGATAAATGCATGAAGTGGGAGGCCGGCTATTTTTGCAGCTGCATCCCAGCAGGCCACTTCAATAGTTCCGATGGCTACTGAACGCTCGGTATGACCACCGGGTTTTTCCCGCTGCAGCATGCATGCGAGAATATTAGCTGGTTCAAAGTTATTTCCAGTATCGTCGAGAAGCGATTCGGGCTTAGCCGTCATAATACGCGGAATGAAGCGAGCACGTATTTGCGCCCCGCAGGCATAGCGGCCGGTAGAGTTAAAAGCAAAACCAGCAATCAGCTTGCCGTCACGCACGACATCAGTTACGACCGCCACCACCGAGGTCGTCATCTCACTAAAGTCGAATACCGAGTTACGGAGAGTCGACTTTAGTGCTATTTCACATTCTCGAATGTCAATAATACGCAAAGAATGCTTCCGCTATCAGCCACCTCGTATCCCGGTACTTCTAACGATTTCGCCCCAGCGCTTAGTTTCATTTTGCAGCCATTTTGAGAGTTCCTCGGGGGTCAATGTCGGCGCTTCATCAGTAGCCACTTTTTTCAGGCGCGCCTTATACTCGGCGGAATTTACTGCGGCTGCAATTTTTTTATGCATTACGCTAAGCAGTGGCTTCGGAACCGATGCTGGGGCCAACATGCCAAAGGTTACCGTCACGTCATAGTCCTTCAAACTAAGTGCCTCTGCGATAGTTGGCAAATTTGGGAGTTGAGGCGTGCGCTCAGCTGCAGATATTGCGATCGCATGTATCTTGCCAGCACGCACATGCGGCAATCCGACCGAGATACCGCCGAAATGAAGGTAAGATTCTCCGCCAAGCAGAGCCGCCATTGCGACACCGCCGCCCTTGTAGGGAATATGCACCATCTTTACACCGGTCATTCGGGCCATCAACGCACCAGCAAAATGAGAGGGGCTTCCCGTTGCAAATGAGGCGTACTGAACCTTATCGGGCTGGGCGCGCGCAACGCGAATTACATCTTTTGGGGTTCTCGCAGGAAACGATGGATGCACATATAGAATTAGCGGCACCTTACCAATAAGCGTGATCGGCGAAAAATCACGATCTGGATTATATGGCAGCTTCGGGTAATAGCTAGTGTTAAGAACGTGTGAACTCAAAGTGTGAATCATCACTGTATAGCCATCACCCGACGACTTAGCCACAATATCCGTACCGATCATGCCGTTAGCACCGCCGCGATTATCGATTGGAAATTGCTGGCCATACATTGAAGCCAGTTGTGCGGTTAGCTGCCGCGCCGCGATATCGGTGCCCCCGCCAGGACCCCAAGGCACTACCACGCGCACTGGCTTCTGAGGCCAGCTTTGAGAGAACGCATTACCCGCCAATACTGCTAACAGAAAAATACCAATCCAGCGTGATGAATTCATGGGGACCTCCTTCTGTTTATTTTCTCTGCTATCAAAACTAATTAACTTTGATACCTGCCGCTCTCACCACTTTTGTCCATTTGTTAACCTCAACTCGAATCTGTTTAGTAAACTCTTCAGGAGAACTTCCGATAATATTGAATCCCAAGCCTTCGACACGGGTACGGACATCCTTTAGCGCAATCATTCTCGTCACCTGCATGTGCAGCTTGGTGATTACCGCTTTTGGTGTGCCCGCCGGAACCAGCAGTCCCTGAAGTGTGTCGGCTTCCTGTCCCTTGAATCCGACCTCACCCATGGTCGGCACATCGGAAATGGCGCCGGAACGCTGGGCGCTAGTCACCGCGATCGCGCGCAGCCGCCCGGCCTTGATGTGCGGAGTGGTCGGCGGCAGCGCAGTGCAGCCGATCGACACCTGGTTGCCGACCACGGCGCCCACCGCCGGGCCCGCTCCACCGAACGGCACGGTGACATAATCAAGCTTGGTCGTCAGTTTTAGCAGTTGCGCCGACAGATCCGGCGTGGTGCCGATGCCGGGAGTGGCAATCGAAAACTTCTTCGGATCCGCCGAGATCAGCTTAAGCAGTTCCTTCATCGATTTCGCCGGAATCGTCGGATGCACGGTAAACACGTTGGGCGAAGCAGCTACGTTGGAGACCGGCGCAAAACTCTTATACGGGTCATACGGGATCTTCTTGTATAGCCCTGGATTCACCACAAAACTCGAACTGACCACAATCATTGTATGACCATCAGCGGGAGAAGAGGCTGCTAGCCCCATGCCGATGTTGCCGCCAGCTCCAGCGCGATTGTCGACCACCACGTTCTGCCCCATGCCTTCGATCAGCTTCTGTGCGATCACGCGCGAAATGGTGTCGGTCGGACCACCGGCAGCAAAAGGCACGATAAGCCGGATCGGCCGCGACGGATATTCCTGCGCCTGGACTGACGGCGCCAAAGCCGCTGCCGCGACCGCGGCAGCGACCACATTCTTGAGGTGCTTCTGTTTCATGATTTCTCCCCGTTATCTTGATAATGTACTGTGACTGCCTTTAGAGACGATTGACTCTGGCTTCCTTGATCACCTTGGCCCAGGTTGCGGTTTCCCTCATGACAAACTTCACCGCTTCCTCCGGCGTGCTAGTCACCGGAATCGCACCGCGGTCTTCAAACCGCTTCAGCATGTCCGGGCTCTTCAACATCCTGTTGAATTCAGCGTTGAGGCGGCTGATGATCGCAGAAGGGGTTCCAGCGGGCGCCGCCATCACGTACCAGGTATCAACCTGGAACCAGGGAAATCCAGCCTCCACCACGGTAGGCACGTCCGGCGTGGTCGCTGTACGCTCGGAGGTCAACGTGGCCAGCGCGCGCAGTTTGCCGGCCCTGACGTGCGGAAGAGATGTTGCAACTCCGACCACCACCATATCCACCTGCCCGCCCAGCAGTGC
>JAYOED010000066.1:0-12240 GCA_038106575.1 Burkholderiales bacterium | reverse complement strand
GCGCGATAGAGAAAACGGCCCTGTTCGCCGGAGATCAGCATTTCGATGATGGGCTTCGGCAGATCGATGTACAGCTGGTTGTTGGCTTCCCTAACGTTACGGCCAAGATCCAGTGCGGTCTCCAGCAGGGCGCGGTCATAATTCAAGTTCACGAAGCCTTTGGCGACTTCATGATCGACCAGGGTGCTGATAATCCACAGCGTGAGCAGCGGCGCACTGAGCCACAACAGTAGCCTGCTGCGCAGCGTCCATGTTCTAGTCATGCGGCGGTTTTTCGAGCAGGTAGCCCAAACCGCGGATGGTGCGCACGGTAACACCTGCGGTTTCCAGTTTTTTGCGCAGGCGGTGGACATAGACCTCGATGGCGTTGGCACCGACTTCCTCGCCCCATCCGTACAGCTGTTCGCCAAGCTGCTCCTTGCTGACGACGCGTCCGGTCCGTAGCATCAACACTTCCAGCACCCCGAGTTCGCGGGCCGACAGATCGATCGGCGTCCCATTGATAGTTGCGCGGCGTCCCGCCGTGTCGAGTACCAGATTGCCGTGAACAAGGTTGGCGCCCCCGCCGGACTGACCGCGGCGGATCAGCGCCCTTACACGCGCTTCGAGCTCCGGGAGGTCGTAAGGCTTGGTTAGGTAATCGTCGGCACCCAGGTCGAGCCCCTTGACCCGGTCATCGAGGGCATCGCGCGCGGTGAGCATCAGCACCGGTGTTTTTGAGCCCTTGCGCCGCATGCGCCGCAGCACTTCATAGCCGTCGAGCTTGGGAAGGCCGATGTCGAGAATAACGGCGTCATAGTTTTGCGTGGCCAGCATGTGATCAGCCTGCTCGCCGGTCGTCGAATGATCGATGGCGTAATTGGATCCCTTCAGGGCCTTGATCAGTCCGTCGGCAAGTATTGGATGGTCCTCGACAATCAGCAAGCGCATATTGTGAAACTTCCGTTTAGGAGGTGCAGGAAAATCAAATTGCCATATATGATACTGACGGATGGCCTGTCATGGATGCGTTGTGTCCGAATCCGGCAGGTCTTGGATGTCCAGTAAGCTTGACGTAAGCGGGTATCGCTATCTTGACCACGTGCCATGAGGGTAGATTTTGCCCCGACTTTGGTGTTTTTCCTCCTCGGAGGCCAGCTAATTACGATGGTCTGTGCTGAGCGGATCACTGTAAGGCCTCTTTAAACTCCGCCTGGACAACCCACACTGTCCTGAGCGGAGTTTTTTTTGGTATCCAAATCCTGGTTCTGTGCCGGACATCAAGAGCTGGAATTAGTTGAAAAAAATTACCTAACATTGTATTTTGAAAAGGATTTCAGCCAAAAATAACCGGGGAGCGAACACGCGGATGCGTGGACTGGCGACAATTCTTGCAACTGTTCTGATGGTAGGACCAGCATGGGGACAATCCGCCGGTAAGTCGGTTCAAACCGCTTCAAAGACTACAACCAGTAGCGGCCCTAACCTCAAGTCTTCTTCAGCTCTGGTGATTGATCAATCCGAGGGTACCACCCTGTACGGCAAGAACAGTGACAACGTGATGCCGATTGCATCGATCACCAAGCTGATGACGGCAATGGTCGTGCTGGATGCTGATTTGCCGCTGGAAGAGCCTATCGTTATCAGCAAGGAAGACCGAGACCTGCTCAAGGGTACCCGTTCGCGATTGCGCATAGGAACAGCGCTGACCCGACGGGAATTACTTCAACTCGCCCTGATGGCTTCTGAAAATCGTGCAGCTGAAGCATTGACCCGGGTATATCCGGGGGGGACTGCTGCTTTTGTCGCCGCAATGAACCGTAAGGCGCTCGAACTGGGAATGTCGAGAACCCATTTTGTCGATGGGACCGGACTGTCCAGCGCTAACGTGTCGACGGCGCAGAATTTGACTAGGATGGTGGCGGTTGCACACCAGTATCCGCTGATCCGGGAATTCACGACAGAGCGGCAGACCACAGTGCGTCTGACTAACGGCCAGGTCATGAGTTACGGCAATTCAAATCAACTGGTGAGCAGTCGCGATTGGCAGATCAGCTTGTCGAAGACCGGTTACATTTCTGAAGCTGGACGCTGTCTGGTCATGCGGGCCACGATCGCGAGCCGACCAGTCATCATCGTTCTGCTTGATTCCTGGGGAAGACTGACCCGGATTGGCGATGCAAACCGTATTAAGCGCTGGATGGAGGCCCGGTATGTCGCGAATTCGCCTGGCTGAAAGCGGCATGCGGACTGGTATCACCTGATGCCGCCGCCGGCATCTCTGCTCACTTTCGTCGATCTGCAGCCCGAATCGGGCAGTTTTCTTGATGACGTATTGAAAGGGCTCGCGCTTTCTCCAAAAGCGCTAGCACCGAAATATTTCTACGACGCTCGCGGGTGCGAACTGTTCGAGGCGATCTGCGAACTCCCGGAGTACTATCCGACGCGGACGGAAATGGCGTTGATGCATGACTGCGTGGACGAAATTGCTGCGAAGCTCGGTGCAGGAGGACTGCTGATCGAGTTTGGCAGCGGAGCCAGCGTAAAAACCGTCGCAATGCTGAAGGAATTGCGGCCGAAAGCCTATGTTCCGGTGGATATTGCCGCTGAAGCGCTGCGAGGATCAACGGCGCGCCTGCGATCGGATTTTCCGGATTTGCCGATGATTGCCGTATGCGCGGACTACATGAGGCCGCTGGAAGTGCCCGAGTTGGCGCGCTATCACGATTGCAGGCGGATTATTTATTTCCCGGGCTCAACTATCGGCAATCTGACCCCGGCTGAAGCGCGGTCTTTCCTGGAGAGCGCCCGCAGCCTGGTGGGTAGAGGTGGGGCGATGGTCGTGGGGGTGGACCTGAAAAAGGATCCTGCGATATTGCATGCTGCTTACAACGATGCGCAGGGCGTGACAGCCGATTTCAATCTAAATCTGCTGCGGCGGATTAACCGTGAACTGGACGCTGATTTTGATCTTGCGCAGTTCCGCCATGTCGCTTTCTACAACAGCCATGCTAGACGCATAGAAATGCATCTGGAAAGCCTGCTAGCACAGACGGTGACAGTCAGCGGCCGCAGTTTCACGTTTGAAGCCTGCGAACGGATACATACCGAGAATTCCTGCAAATATTCGGAAGAAGAGTTTCAGGTGCTGGCACAGGCGGCGGGCTTCATGCCCGTCCAGGTCTGGGTTGATCCTGCAAGGCATTTCGCGGTGCACCTGCTGTTGGCCTGATCTCGATTTCATTTTGCATAAGGAATTTGCCGCAGGCATGAGTTCTTGTCATGCGCTGCTTCATCAGTCGTGTACGTACAATCCGGAATCGGTGATGGAAAGCACGGATGACGGTGCTAGCATCGGGGCTATTGCATAACGCATCCTGAGCATCATTGAACCGCATGGCCATTTATCTCACCCTGGTACTGATCGTACTGAATCACACCGCCTTCGGCGGCAGCCGTGTCGCGGTGTCACTGTATGCGCTTGAATCAGGGGCGAATCAGGTTCAGGTCGGCATACTGATGGCGCTCTATGCTTTGTGTCCAATGCTCTTTGCTATTGCCATCGGGCGGCTGGCCGATCGGGTCGGCCCGCGCCCGCCGATGCTGTTGGGGACTGCAGGCATCGGATTTGCGCTGTGCCTTCCGGTCATATGGCCGTCGCTGGTGACTCTTTATATCTCCGCTACGCTGCTCGGTACCTCGTTTCATTTTTTCTTCGTCACTGTAACCGGAATCGCTGGCGGGATTGGCGGGGCCGAACACCGCTCGCGCAACTACGCTCTTGTCAGCCTGGGATTTTCAGGGGCCGGGTTCATCGGGCCGCTGGTTGCGGGATTCGCCATTGATCATCTGGGTTACCTGAAGGCATTCATCATCCTGGCGTGCTGCACTGTCATTCCGCTGCTGATGCTTTGGCTGCGCTCTGGTTTTCTGCCTTCCGCGGCACGGATCCCGGGCACTGCGTCGACAGGAGGAGTGATGGATCTTTGGCGTGCCCCGCAACTGCGGAACACCTTCATCGCCAGCGGCTTTATCTCGGCCGGGTGGGATCTGTTCAATTTTTACATGCCTGTCTATGGGCACGGTATCGGCCTGTCAGCGTCGGCGATCGGCATCATACTCGGTGCTTTTGCGCTGGCGACGTTCGTGATTCGGGCCGTCCTGCCTTGGCTGATCAAGCATTCGAGTGAAGTTGAAATCCTGATTTAT
Source organism: Burkholderiales bacterium (assembly GCA_038106575.1). Lineage (GTDB taxonomy): Bacteria > Pseudomonadota > Gammaproteobacteria > Burkholderiales > SG8-41. The sequence goes on along the minus strand of JAYOED010000066.1, from coordinate 8,052 downwards.
GCAATTTTTTCAGCGGCGCTGACGTTCATGCTGTTTCCGCTGTTCGAGAATCCCTATGCCCTGTGCGCGGTTGCGTTCCTGCTCGGTCTGGGCGTTGGCGTGGGACAGCCGATGTCGATGTCATTGATTTACGTGCTGGCTCCGCAGGGACGGGCATCTGAGGCGGCGGGGGTGCGTGTCACGGTCAATAATCTGACCCATTTCGTGATTCCGCTGATTTTCGGCAGCATCGGTACCGCGTTCGGCTTTGCGCCGGTCTGGCTGTCGAATTCGGCGTTGCTTGGCCTGGGCGGCTGGCTGGTCCGGCGCGCACGGATCTGAGCGCGGGTCAGCGCAGGAAGATGGTCAGGTTGAAATCGCCGCGCAGCAGGCTGACGGCATAACCACCCTCGGCGGAGCGTAGCCTGGTCTGGAATTCCTTCAGGGACTGTAGCCGTCTGCGGTTGACTGCGTAAATTATGTCACCGGGCCTGAATCCGGCCCGCAACGCGCCACTTCCGGCCTCAACTGCGGATACCACCAGTCCGCCGCCGCGTAGGCGCTGAAACAGCGGGCTGCCGCGTTCGATCTCGATCACGCGCAGGCCCGGTAACTGTGCTACAGGCTGGCCTTCACTGTCTGCGGCTTCCTGTGGGGCTGCGATGCGCACTCGAATACGCTGGCTGCCATCTTTCCGCGTCACCTGCAATTCGACTTCTTGACCCACGGGCGTCAATCCGAGCCGCGCGCGCAACTCGCTGGCGCTGCGGATGGCGCGGCCATTGACGGCCGTGACCACATCGCCGGGCCGCAGGCCGGCTTGATCGGCGGGAGATCCGGTCTGTACTTTTGCGAGCAGTGCGCCATCCAGCGAAGCCAGGCGCAGTTTCTGCAGCGCATCCGGCGGGATGTCGGCCATTTCAATGCCGAGACGTCCACGTCGTACCTCGCCGTAACGCACGATCTGTTCCATCACCGCACGCGCCATGATCGACGGCACGGCGAAGCCGATGCCGACATTGCTGCCGGCGGGACCGATGATTGCCGTGTTGATACCGATCAGTTCGCCGCGAAGGTTGACCAGCGCGCCTCCGGAGTTTCCGGGGTTGATCGAGGCGTCGGTCTGGATAAAGTCCTCATAGCCCTCGACCGACAGTCCGCTGCGCCCTAGAGCGCTGACGATGCCGGAAGTGACGGTCTGGCCGATGCCGAACGGGTTACCGATGGCCAGCACGTGATCGCCAACCTGCAGAGCATCGGAATCACCGATGCGCAGTGCACTCAGGCGGGATGCGCTGATCTGCAATACCGCTATGTCGGTGCCGGGATCGGTGCCGATCAGCTTTGCGGGAAACTGCCGCCGGTCTTTTAGGGTGACTACGATCTGTTCCGCATCCTTGATGACGTGATTGTTCGTCAGTACGTAGCCGCGGATCGCATCAACGATGACGCCAGAGCCGGCGGCCTGTTCCTTGCGTTGCGGTATGTCGGGCAGATTGAAAAAACGACGGAAAAACGGATCCCTGAATAGCGGGTTTTCCTCCATTGGCGCCCGGGTGACTACGGAAATGTTGACCACTGCCGGGGTTACCTGGTTGACCAGCGGCGCGAGGGTGGGCAGCGGCCGCACTTCCGCGGTCTGCTGGGCAAAGGCGGCGGTGGGTAACAGCAACCCCAGCGTCATCCACAGCAGGGAATAGAAACGTCTAAAAATCGACAATCCGGGCATTTTGGGTAAGATGGGGCCGGCTGTGCGGATTTCAAGCTGTAGATGATAACCGCGCGGTCCGGATTACTTCAGTATCTTGAACAAGTTGTTGAAGCTGTCGGTCCAGAGCCTCAGGCCTGGAATTTCTCCGATAACGACCGCTTTTTCGCCAATTTTCGGAGCGGACAGGGTCGCGGCATTTCTGGATACCAGCACCCAGTCTGTTTTTGCGGAATCGTCGGCAGTGTCCGCCTCATCCACTACCAGGACGGTATGTAATCCCTGTTCATCGGCAATGCGTTTGACGATCGGCGCGAGGTCGAGAAAGCGGTTGGTGACATGAAAGGCGATGACGCCATCAGGCTTTGTGTTTTTCAGATAGATGCCCATGGCCTGCATCGTGATCAGGTGTGCCGGAATCGAGTCGCTGGAAAAAGCGTCGATGACGAGAACGTCGTAGTGCTGTGCAGGCTCGCGCTCCATAGTCAGTCGCGCATCACCCAGCAGCGTCTCGATTTGCGCCGGACTTTCCCGAAGGTAGAAAAATTCATCACGCGCAAGGTCGATGACCTGGGGATTGATTTCATAGAAACGGTAAAAGTCACCCTTGCGCCCGTAGGCCGCAAGGGTGCCCGTACCGAGACCGACCACCCCGACACGCAGCGAGGGACTGGCTTCACTCTTGATATTGATGATTCTTCCAATACCTGAGTCGGGGGTGTAGTAGGTCGTCGGCTGCATGCGGCGTTTTGGCGCTAGGAACTGCTCCCCGTGCATGATCACGCCGTGCATCAACCGGCGGACGCCATCCGTGTCGGGATCGCCGAAATCCTTGACGCGCAGGGTTCCGTAGAAGTTGCGGGACATGACACGTGCATTTTTTGAGAGCATGTCGATATATTCGTTCACATGAAAGGCCGTGAAACCCGCGGCGATCATTGCCAGCACCGGGACGATGATGACCGAACGGCGTGCGACATATCCTGCAATTATTGCGGTAAAGCAGAGACCAATTCCGAACTCGTAATAGGAGTTGAACAGTTTGGGCGCTACGAACCCGATCAGCAGTCCTCCGACTGCACCGCCCAGTGAGATCATCAGGTAGTAGCCGGTGAGGTAACGCGGCGCTGGCTTGAGCCGGGCAAGTTCGCCATGGAAAAACATGCACATCACGAACAGGCCGGCGGAAAACAGGGGGATCGCCTGTTTGATTTCCATGATGCCTTCATTGGCGTGCAGTGCCCATGCCATGGCGCCGATGACGACCAGCAGTGGCCCGAAAAAAATCGAACGCTGATACCAGTTACGACCCTCGAAGCACAGCACAAACGACAGAAGATAAAGCGTCAACGGCAGTATCCACAGGAACGGTACTGATGCAACATCGTGGGTGATGTGATTGGTAACCGCGATCAGCATGAAAGACCCCAGCGCTGCCAGCGCAAGCCACAGCAGGTGATCAGCCAGTCGTGGCGGTGCGCTTTCCGTGTGAGGGAGTTCGTTTCCGGCGTGTGGCGCAGCGGCATGAGTTGCAGGGTCCCTGCTGAAGTAAGCCGAAATCGCGCATAGCAGGGCGAACAGGCCGTAACCGATGCTCCAGCCGATAGCCTGTTCGCGGGTTGTAACGTAAGGTTCGACCACGAACGGGTAAGCCACCAGCGCAACCAGCGAAGCGGCGTTGGAGAGTGCGAACAGTCGGTAGACGTTGCGCGCCCCGGGGTAACTGCGCGCGAACCAGGCCTGCAGCAGCGGACCGGTTGTCGACAAAAGAAAATAGGGTAGTCCGATGGTTGCCATCAGCAGCCCGAGAATGCGCCAGGTCGGATCGTCGTCCCCCACCGGTTTCCAGCTGCCATCGGCGATGATCGGCAGCGAAACAAGGCTTAGTGCAATCAGCGTTCCATGAAGGATGGCCTGGGGTTTCGGCCTGAGCATGCGTATGCTCAGATCGGCATAGGCGTAGCCGAACAGCAGCACCACCTGAAAAAACATCAGGCAGGTGGTCCATACCGCAGCGCTGCCGCCGAACCAAGGCAGGATCTGTTTGGCCATGATGGGCTGTACCAGGAACAGCAGGAAGGCACTTGCAAAAATGGTTAACGCGTAAATCGGCATGATGGTCTTTGCTGAAATGCTGGATCGGCGGGATCAGGGGTTGCAGAGGGTCGAATCAGGTCGATTTGAGGCCGCCGCGATTGTAACCGCGGTATCGTCCGTGCGCAGCATGTCTAGCGGAAAATTACCGGGGTGCCGCCACCCGGTTTTCTCGCGTAAGGTTCAGGTCAGGATTACGCAGGTGCTGAGAACTGCATCATCAGCACTTCGGCGCCCTTGTTTTCTGCACGTATCTGCAGAGGCGGGTCAGAAGGGGCAACGAATACCGTAGTCCATGGCGGGCATGATTTGCCGTTGACGGTGAGGCTGCCGTTGATGACCAGAAAATATTGCCCACCCGTGGATGCTGGATCGGCTTCGGTGGTTTCCATGCCGGGACCGAGTCGCATCAGCCATGCACCTAGCGTATCGTTGTCGTCACTGAACAGGGTTTCTCGTCTAACTTTCTGAAGGTTCAGCAGCACAGGTTCCGTGCTGGCCACGATGTCCGCGGCAGTGTGGTGGCGTTTGGGCGACGGTTTCAGTTTTTCCCGATAGCCGAGTTTGTGCAGGTAAACCGCGCCGGAGTCGGTGCGCGCGCGCAGCGTGAAATATGAGTAACCTTGGGCACCTGCGGTGATGGGCCCGTAACCGGTGTGATGGTCTGCATAGTGAACAGCCAGTGGCCGCACCGGATGGGTATCGCGACCCAGACTGCCGCTGCCGGCAACGAACACCTGGAACTGGTCGACCTCGTGGAAGTGGGGCACGATGATCTCGTTCGGGCTCATTTCGATGAGGAACGCCTGTGGCGTTTCCACGACTGCATCCATGCGTTTGCCGATGTAATCGGTGCGCCAGTGTTCTTCGCCGGTCCCGGTCGATTTGACGAGGCGACGACCGGCAGCTACTTCGGTAGCGGTGACGGTTTGTGTCATGGAACGGTTCTCCTACGAGAAGGGCTGATCAATCAGCCCTGATGTTCGATTTCCTGATCACTTCGGCCCAGCGCGCGCTTTCGGTCTTGACGTGTGCACTGAATGCCGCAGGTGCATTGCCGACGCCTTCCGAGCCGTCACCGGCCATGCGCGTTTTAACCTCGGTACTTTGCAATACGGCCGCCACTTCCCTTTGAACGGTATTGATCACGGCCTGCGGCGTTCCGGCTGGTGCGAACAGGCCGTACCAGTTCGTGACATCAAAGTTGGAGACGCCGGATTCCATGACTGACGGCACATCGGGCAGTACCGCGGACCGCGAAGCGCTGGAAACGGCAATCGCACGCAAACGACTGGCCTTGACCTGAGGCAGTGCGGAAATGACGCTGGCAAATGCAGCCTGGATGCGTCCCGACAGCATGTCGGTATAGGCTGCGCCCATTCCCCTGTAGGGGATGTGGTTCATCTTAGCGCCGGTGCGCACCTTGAACAGTTCAGTAGCGAGATTGATGATGCTGCCCTGGCCAGAAGAGGCGTAGTTGATACGCTCCGGGTTGGCCTTGCTGAAAGCCACAAGTTCCGTAACCGTTTTGGCGGGAATCTTGGGATGCACGACCAACACGTAAGGCTGGCGTGTGACCTGCGTGATTGCCTGGAAGTCACGTGTCGCAAGATAACGTGACTTGTATAGTATCGGGTGGATTACCAGTGTCGCGCTGCCCATCATCAGCGTGTGTCCATCTTTGGGCGCTTCCTTCAGGATTTCGGCGCCGATGCTGCCCCCCCCGCCCGGGCGGTTATCCACGACAAAGTTCTGGCTGAAGCGCGCGGTCAGCGGACCAGCAATGGTGCGTGCTGTGGTGTCCATGCCGCCGCCGGCGGCCAGTGGCACGATGATGCGTACGGGGCGGTCGGGATAGGCTGGAGTGGCTGCGTGCAGCGCATACGGCAGTAAAGTGATCACTGCGGCGAGAATCGTTGCTAGTTTCGTTTTCATTCGCAAATCCTCCTCGTATTCAGTTGCCGACGGCCAACAACCTGCAATCGGGCAGTGTGTCGATCGCGGACAGTTGCTCATGCAGCTTGGCAGCCCGTGCATGAGATTGTGCCATGCGCATGAATTTGTCCTTCAGTTCTGTAGCGGACAGCGGCGATGCAGGTGTGCCGCTGAACTCTTCCGCAAACCGTTCGAATCGCCGTTTGTCCTTGAGCTCGACGATAACACGGGTCGCCCAAGCGCCGCCGGCTTCCGTATCTTTCATTTCCACCAGCTTGAGTTTGCGGGCAAGCGCGCGCACCCTGGCATCATTCAATGCAGTATCGGAAAACGCCAGCGGATCGCTGACATCGTGGTAAAGCGCGATCGCCGCGCAAAAGGGCACGCTGTACTGGGCACCGGCAACGTCGCTCGGTTCCCGGATGTCATGATGCGACAGGATTTTGTGGCGCGCATGAACGGTCAGCGCGGCAACGTCGTCGCCGTTGAAGCCGTGTTCTGTGCGCAATTCCTGCAGCGATTGTACCGGCGTGTGCGCGGTGATGTGGCAGGCATAGCGCTTGAGGCAGGCGTGGACGATGTCGTAGTGCGTGCCAAGGTCCTTGGTGAACTGGGCGGCATCGCCGTCTTTGGCAAAGGCCTCGAGGTAACCGTATTTGCCCTCGAGCACTGTGTCCGGTCCCTCGTAACCGTCACGGGCCAGCAGTGCCGCGACCACGCCCGCTTCCGCAGCACGGCCCATGTGCAGGCGTTTTATCATGGCTCCGTTGCCGGCCTTGGCGAAAGCCAGCAGGCCGCCGCCCATCGAGCCCGCGATTCCAAGGGCCCGAGTTAATTGACCGGCATCGAGCGCCAGCAGCTTGCCGGCGGCGACTGCGGCACCGAACGGACCGTTGGTGCCGGGCGCATGAAAACCCAGCGATTCGGTAGTTTGCTTCGCGGCCAGTCCGATGCGGAACATGACTTCTGCACCAGCGACAAATGCGGTCAGCAGGTCGCGCCCGCTGGATTGCCGCTCCTGTGCCGCGGCCAGCGCGGCAGGCAGCAGGATGGCGCCCGGATGTACGCCGGCGCTGGGTTTGCGCAGTCCGTCGAGTTCAAAAGCATGAGCAGCGACACCGTTAGCGAGCGCGGCAGCTGGCGGAGAGACGCTCAACGAGGTGCCAATGACCTTGCTGAAGCCGCTTCCGCCGCAATTGCTGGCATGGCTGGCGAGGATTTTGGCCCACGGCAACCTGGATCCGAAGAGGGCGGCGCCTGCGGTGTCGATGATGCACTGCAGTGCCCGTTCGCGTGCGGCCGCGGGTATCTGGTCATGGGTCAATCCCGTTGCGAATTTTGCAAGCGTGCGAGCGGCGGTGCAAGCGGTGCTCATCGTCTGCTCAGACCGTCATCAGTTTTGCCAGCACCGCGGCATCAGGCACTTTCTCGATGCCCATCACCGCATCCCGAAGCTCGGCGACGCGCGCCTTGGGCAACGCCTTGATCGCCAGCTTTTCGAATTTTTCGATGATTTCGGCATCCGAGGCGAAATGCTTTTCGCTGCCGCGCGCGGCCTCTACGGTGCGTTTCATTACCGTACCGTCGCTCAGATGTAGTTCGACGTGGACCTTGTGGCGCTGCTTGGCGCCAAGCGCGGTGATTGCAGGATCGTGCACGACTTCGACCTTCTTCGAATGGGCGATGCGTTGTGGATCAGCGACCATGGCATCTGTGAACTGATCGACGAAGCAGTCGTTCTCGAGCAGCCAGGTTGCGATGCAGTAAGGCATGTTGAGCTGCGCAGAGGTCAGTCCTTGCGGCTCATAGGGCCAGCCGACGTGATGCACCGTGACTTCAGAGCCGTGGACGACGATTTTTTTCACTTCATCAGCAGTGAACGTTCGTTCCTTGCGCATGTCGCGCAGCGCATCGAGCGTGGTGTGGTTGGTGCCGACGCAGGCATAGAACTTCAATGCGATGCCCATGGTCTGCCACACCTCGCCGAAACCAGCGGTGAGTTCCTTCAGGTTGAACTTGTCGGTGGATTGCGACAGCGTTGTGCAAAAGCCGCCGTATTCGCTTTCGAGCACATTGAGGATGCCGGTGAAGCCGGCTTCTGCGAACAGCGCACCGTAGAGTCCCGACTGGGAGGAGCGCCCGGCATGCATGCGCTTGACCATCGCACCGAACTGCGCGGCCATCAGTCCTGCGGCCTGGGTGCCGGCGATGCCCAGTGCATGCACGGTTTTTTCGGCATCGAGCTTGAGCCCGCGTGCAGCACCGGCGGCGGCGGAGAACACGCCCAGAGTTGCACCGGAGTGCCAGCCCGAGGCGATATGCGACGGACCCATGCA
>JAYOED010000065.1:0-12394 GCA_038106575.1 Burkholderiales bacterium | reverse complement strand
GGCGTAAACTGATTATCCATGCATGGAAATCTACCCGCCCCCGCCGCGGCACTTCCGGAAGGGCCGTGGAATCCGGGACTGCAATCGCAGATCCCCGCCGAACTGCTGCCGCTCGCCACGATCTACCGTCCCGAGAATACGGCCACTTCACCGCAGCAGGCCCGCGAGTTGTCCAACCTTACCGGGCTGCCGATGGAAGAACTGGTACTGTTCCGCCCCGAGCGCCTGGTCGTGCACGAACTGCTGGCGCAGATCACCGCCAACCTAGCGGTGGAGGCCGGTGAAAAAACCGAAGATCTCGGCATCAACTTCCGGCACATGACAGGCGTCATCCTCAACCGCTATCTGGCTCCGCTGATGCCGGAGTTCATCGAAGCCTACGGCGCGCTGCGCTCGCGGCTGTTCAGCGCGGTGTCTGCAGTACTAGAATCCGGCCTAAGCGAGCCTGCTGCGCCCGCATGTCGGGCGGGATTCTGGTCCCGGCTGTTCGGAAAATCTCCGTCCCCGGCCGTTGATAACATGGATGATGTCGAATCAAGCGACGTGCGCGCAATTCATCTGTGGGAAAAAAAGATGCATGCCGAAGGGGATCCGCTGCGGCGCGCCGCTTACCGCGCTCTCGCACGCGTTGCCGGGGCAATGCATGGCAGGCACGGCCGTCTGTGGGGTGACCGCGCGCTGCTATCGACAGTCGCCACCGATCTCGCCTGCAACGAACTGGGCAGCGAGGAGATCGGCCGTCTGATCGAACCTCATGTCCAGCGCGCGGCGGCGGCGGAAGGATTCCGCCGGCTGCCGAAACAGGCACAGCCGGTGGTCATGAACACCAAGGGCGCCTCCGCCGCCGGCAAAAGCACGCTGCGCTCGCGGCAGCGCGCACTCGCAGGACGCATCGGCGTCCACTGGGACGAATTCGCGCTCATCAGTCCGGATATCTTTCGCAAGTTTCTGCTTGATTACGACTCGCTGGGCGACACCTACAAATACGCAGGCTCTTTCGCCGGACACGAACTGCAGGTGGTCGACCAGAAACTCGACCGTATGATCGCGCAGAAAGCCGCGCAAGGCGAAATGACCCACCTGCTGATCGACCGTTTCCGCTTCGACACCTTTGCCCCCGCCTCCGACATTGCCGGCAGCAACCTGCTGACCCGATTCGGCAACCTAGTCTACCTTTTCTTCGTGATTACGCCGCCGCACGCTACCGTGGAGCGCGCCTGGACGCGCGGCCTCGAGGTGGGGCGCTACAAGGCGGTCGACGATTTGCTCGCTCATAACATCGAGGCCTTCACCGGCATGCCCGAGGTGTTCTTCACCTGGGCGCTATCCGCCGACAAGAAAGTGCACTACGAATTCCTCGACAACAGCGTTCCGCCCGGCGTGCAGCCGCGCACCGTCGCTTTCGGCTGGAACGGCGAACTCAACATGCTCGATGTCGGCAGGATGCTCGACATCGGCCGCTATCAGAAGATTAATGTCGATGCGCAGGATCCGCAGTCGGTGTATCCGGACCGGGAGGCCATGGCACCGCGACAGAACGTCGAGTTCCTCGCCCATTGCGTAAAAAGGCTACCGGCGGTGAATTTCGCCGACTGGAATAGCGGCCACATCTACCTGCGCACTGAAAAAGGCAAAGCAGTCTGGCACGACCCTCAGGCGCTGGCCGCCGCGCTCTCCGACCCAGAAACCCAGGCGGGACTCGAGGCCGTGGTCCCTCAGGCCGTCGCCGGCACACTTACAGGCGTTGACCCGTTGCAACGCTCTCTGACCGAAGTCGAGCGCGTGCACACCCTGGGCAGCTGGGGCGGAGCAATATCCGCGACCTGATTTGTAACTCTTTCTTGCGGACGGCCCGGCTGTTACATCCGCTTACACAATCGTCCTTGCCGTTACCCCCCATCACTGCTTCCAGCCGCTAGCATCGGTGCCGTGGCCTGCAGTCAGAGGCCGCAAATAATAAATCGATCAACAGGGGAATTGTGGAACGCACAGAATGGCGTTCTGAAAACGGAGGCAGATCATGAAGATCATTACTGGCACAGTCTTGACAGCAGCGCTGCTGGCAGCAACGCCTGCCATGGCCGACCGCGGTTTCAACGGGCATCGCGGCTTTGACTCACATCGCGGCCACGCTCAACACCGGAAGCACGCCCGGCATGTGCATCATCACTATATCCCGCAGCACCGCGTAGTGCGTCACCACGTTTTTCACCAGCAATTCGGCTACAGTCCGGCACCCTTGGTGTATTACACGCGCCCAGCCCCGGTCGGCGTAAGCATCGTGCTGCCTAGTATCCACATCCCCATCCGCTGAGCATGGTTGCTGGACTACGCAGCAGGGACAATCCCCGCGGCACGCATTACAATCGCGGGGATCCTTCAATGAATCACTCCCTCTATGGACGGCAATGCTGACCTCAGCCTGATGCTCCCCGCTGCCGGCGGCCAGATGGAACGATACCGGCTGCATGGCCCAGGACAGTTCGTCACCGCGACTGCACCCTCGCAATTCAACCGCATCGCCTATTCGGCGGCGCATGTCGTTGCCGATCCGCGCGCAGCGGGTAATCCCTGGCTCGACTGTGCAGTCGACTGGGACGCCACCATCGCCTACCGCTGCCACCTGTGGAGTCTCGGCCTCGGCGTCGCCGAAGCCATGGACACCGCGCAGCGCGGCATGGGCATGGACTGGAAGGCGTCGTTCGAACTGATCCGCCGCTCAGTCGCCGCCGCGCAGGACATGCCGGGCGCGCTGCTCGCCTCCGGCTGCGGCACCGACCAGCTGCTGCCCGATGGTGCACGCAATCTCGAAGACGTCATTCGCGCCTACGAAGAACAGATGGCCGCCATCGAGGGCGTCGGCGGCAAACTGATTCTGATGGCTAGCCGTGCGCTGGCACGTGTCGCCCAAAGTCCCACCGATTACGAAAAGGTCTACGACCGCTGCCTGAGTCAGGCACGCGAGCCGGTGATCATCCACTGGCTCGGCGACGCCTTCGATCCGGCATTGAAGGGATACTGGGGCAGCACCGATCCGGCCAAAGCCGTCGACACTGCGCTTGGCGTGATCGCCGCCAACGCCGCAAAAGTGGACGGCATCAAGATTTCGCTGCTCGACGATACCATCGAAATCGCCATGCGCCGCCGCCTGCCGGCCAAGGTGCGCATGTACACCGGGGACGATTTCAATTTCGCGCCGTTGATCTCCGGTGACGGCGAAGGCCAGCTGCCCAACCATCAACACAGCGACGCCCTGCTCGGCATTTTCGACGCCATAGCCCCGGCGGCTAGCGCCGCGCTGCTGGCCCTGGCACAGGACGATCAAAAGAAATTCAACGCAATCCTCGCACCGACCGTGCCGTTGTCACGCCACATCTTCCGGAAACCCACCTGGTATTACAAAACCGGAGTGACCTTCATGGCCTGGTTGAACGGCTACCAGGAACACTTCGTCATGGTCGGCGGCCAGCAGAGCGCGCGTGCACTGCCGCATCTGGCGGAACTGTTCAGGCTGGCGGATTCAGCCGGGTTATTGCTAAAGCCCGATCTGGCGATTGCGCGGATGAAAACCCTGCTCGCGCTGCACGGCATCCTGCCGTAGGCGCGTTACTGGTTGGAATCGCTGACGAACGCCATACCGAGCAGTCCGAAGGACTTTATCTTATCGTTGATGGTGGTGTACGTGGCCACGCCCAGAGTGTGGTAGTTCGACACGAACGCTTTCAAGCTACCCAACCGCAACACCGCGGCGGCCGTGCTGGGCTTGGCTATGGCTTCCTTAATTCTGTCACGATGGGGCTCGACCGTGGCATTCAACGCTATCGCCAGCGAGACAAAAAGTGCTCCAGCAAAAACCAGATGGCCTTGGACATCATTAACTCCACACAAAAATGAATAATGCGGGTGTAACGAGATTAATGTCCGAAGCATTCATGAAAGCTTCGCCGCCTTTTTGATGGCAGTAACCTTCATCATATCCGGCGACTTCTTGTAATGCGCATCCAGCGGATAGCAGCCTGACACCATGCCATGCCGCGGCGCGGTGGTGCAGTCGCTGAAGGTGCGGCACAGGCGCTTGCGCTGCAGTGCCTTGGCGCTCAGGACGTCGGCCGGTAATTCAGGGTAGGCCAGCACCATGCGGCCAAGGCCGACGCAGTCCGTCCAGCCGTTGCGCACTGCCGCCTGCGCGACGTAAGGCAGGAACTCCTGCAGATAAGTATAGCCGCTGCCGACGAAACCCAGAGCGGGAAACGCCTGTTTCAATTCACGCACCACGTTGAGATGGCGCATCACGCCAATCAGGGGATCTTCCGGCGGGTGGTAGCCGTCGGAGGGCGGATACAGCGCGGGGCGAGTCAGGTGCGGGTTGTAATACGGACTGCCGAGCGTGATGTTGAAAAGTTTGATGCCAAGATCACGCGCAATGGCAATCACCGATTTGGTTTCGCCGAGGTCGATCTGCAGCGGATTGTTTTCATCGAGGCCGAAACCGTAGCGGTACGGGGCAGCAAATTCCTCCGGCGCTCCCGGCCCCATTGCCTCCGCGGTGGTCAGCGCCGGATCGGGCCGGAACGGCACCAGGTCGGCGGCGGAAATGCGCATGCCGAACTTAAGCCCCGGCGCTTCGGCCTTGATGCCGGTAACGATTTCTTTCAAGAACCGCGTGCGGTTTTCCAGTGAACCTCCGAATTCGCCTTCGCGCGTCTTCGCCGATAGGAATTCATGGCCGAGGTAGCCGTGGCAAGCCTTGACGTCTACGAACTGAAAGCCCAGCTTTGCCGCGCGTTTCGCGGCATCGACATAGCAGTCGATCAGCGCGCGGATGTCGCCGTCACTCATCAACGGGTAATCCGCCGCCAGTTTGAATTTACGGTCGAGGATCGGATGCCGGTAGAGGATCATCGGCTCTTGCTTGTGGTGGTCGTTGGGTTTGCAGAAACGCCCCGAGTGCGTGAGCTGCAGGCCGACTACCAGGTCGTTATCATTGCCCATCGCCGCGCGATGCTCGGCAACCAGCGCTTCGCGCATCGACCCCAGCGCGACTTCGGTGCGGTCGTTGAGCATTAACTGGTTCGGATTGGCGCGGCCGTCGGGCCGCACTGCCACCGCTTCACCGCCCCAGATCAGCTTGGCGCCGGAGCGGCCGAAATTTTTCCAGCGGCGCTGGGTGTTCTCGGAGGGACTGCCATCGGCTTCGGCGTCCCAACCCTCCATCGGATGGATGGTGTAGCGGTTGCCGATGGTGAGGCCATCGATCTCGAGCGGCTGCGCCATCGGCGATGACGGCGCGGCTTCAAGCGCATCGTCGCAAGGCATATTCAAACCCAGGCGCTGCAGGTTTTCCCTGAATCGTTGCGGCGTTTGCAGTGATTTTATTTTAGCAAAATCGCCAAATTTCATGATGACTCCACCGGTGCAGCCCGCGGGCGCGATGTTATTTTTTGACCAGCGACTTGATCCCCGTCAGCGCGTACTTGTAACTCTCGATACCGAATCCGTATACTGAAGCCTTACACACCGGCTGCATCACCGACACCGCTCCGCGCGCGGTCGGGTTGGAAAGGTGCACTTCGATTACTGGAAATTTCATCATCGCGATCGCCGCGCGCAGCGGACCAGCTACCGTGGTGTAGCCGCCGGGATTGATCACCACGCCGGCGATGTCGCTGTCGAAAGCCTGGAACAACTTGTTGCAAACTTCGCCTTCGATGTTGGAATGGAAGAACGAGACCGCGATGCCAAGGTCCTTCGCATAGTCACGGATGTGTTCTTCGTACTGCACCAGCGTCAGCGGGCCGAATACTTCGAGCTGGACCTTGCCGCGCATGTTGAGACCTGCGCCGTGAATCACCAGAACTTTCATTTACAATACTCCAATTAAATCAAATCCTTATAATTTACTCCCAGGAGCGCGCCCGGAGACCTGCATATTGCCCGATTTGCCGAAGACCGTGGTGACTTGCAGCCACGCGTCATCGCGGAGTTCCGAAGAATCCTTGCGAAAATGCGAGCTGCGGCTTTCCTCGCGGTACAGCGCGGAGCGAGTCACCGCCTCGGCAACGTCGATCATGTTGGCCGCCTCGCTGTAACGCTTCACATCATTGGAGCCCGGCATACCCAGGGCCGCAAGACGCTCACGCAATTTTGCGACGGCCTCGACCCCACCTACATGCGCTTCGGGTCGAGCATGGCAGCGAGTCCACCGCCGATGACCAGTACGTCGCAGACGTTTTTTTTGCGACCGCCCTCATGCGCTCAGCGCGGCGACGATGCGGTCGCGCGTGAACGGCATGTCGCGCAGGCGTGCGCCCAGCGCGTTATAGATGGCATTGGCTATCGCCGCCGCTGTAGGTCCCTGCGTACCTTCACCGGCGCCCACCGGCGGCGCTTCCGGACGGTTTATGAGTGCAACTTCAACCTCGGGCACTTCGCTGAAGCGGAATATCGGGTAATCCTCCCAGTTTCGGGTAATGACGCCGGTCTTGTCGAATTCGATGCGCTCCTTCAGCGCCATGCTCGCGCTCTGGATGATGCCGCCCTCGATCTGGTTGATAACACCGTCGGGATTGATCGCCTGGCCGACGTCGACCGCCGCCCAGATGCGCGTCACCCGCGCAGTTTCGCCCACTTCGACCTCGGCGATCACCGCCAGATAGGCGGCAAGATTCTTGTATTTAGCAAAGGCAACGCCGCGACCGCGCTCGCCGTCGCCCTTCTCTTTTGCTTTCCACTGCGCCATTGCTGCAGCTTTCTCGATCACCGCCTTGGCGCGCGGATCCTTGAGATGGCGCAGGCGGTATTCCACCGGATCGGCATCCGCCGCTTCGGCCAGTTCATCCATGAAACTTTCGATGGCGAAGGCATTGGCGAATCCGCCGAGCGCGCGCAATGCTGAAGTGCGCAGCGGCGATTGACGAATCAGGTTGTTGGTGACTTTCTGGTTGGGAAAGTCGTAGAGCGGAATCGCGTTGCGATGGCTGCCACCGCCGGGCAGCGGCGGGTTGCCCGGGACCGCAGCAGGCACCGGTTTTTCCAGATACCATGCCCCAAGCAGGTTGACGCCGCCCTTGCCGCCGGGTCGCGTGCTGTGCGCATGGCTCCACAGTTCGTGGCTCCAGTTGACGATGCAGCCCTTGTCATCGAGAGCCGCGTTCATGCGCAGCACCATCGGTGAACTAAACGGCTCCCAGCCGAATTCATCTTCGCGCATCCATTGCAGGCGTACCGGCTTGCCCGGCACCGCGCGCGCAAGCAGCACTGCATCGAAGCTGACATCGTCGGCGGCGTTGTGTCCGTAACAGCCCGCGCCCTCGGCGTGGGTGATGATGATGTCGGCCTCGGGCATGTTCAACGCCTGCGCCATGTCGCCGCGCAGCGGAAAAATCCCCTGACTGTGGCTCCAGACTTTGAGCTTTTTGCCTTCCCACTGTGCGATCGCGCACGACGGCGCCAGCGAAGCATGGGCGATGTAGGGCTTGGTGTATTCCGCGGAAAACTGGCGCGCGCCTTTGACGGCGGGATCACCCTTTTCGCTGATGACTTCAGCCTCGGCCTTCAGCGTCAGCAGATGACGCGGATCGTTGGCCGGCAGATCATCACCCTGCGTCCACTCGGCAATGCGTGCGAGGCGCCGCTCGGCGCGGATCGCCTGTTCCTCGCGCTCGGCGACAACGCCGAGGAAGGAGCCGTCGCGCACCACCGCAACCACGCCGGGCATTTTTTCGATTTCTTTGACGTCCAGCGATTTTAGTCGCGACCGCGGTCCCGGCGGACGCGACACGCGGCCGTGCAACAGGCCGGGCAGCGCCATGTCCTGCACGTATGAGGGCTTGCCGGTGAGCTTGTTGGGAATGTCGAGACGCGCAAGCGAGGTGCCGACCACTTCATGTTCTTCATGGCCCTTGGCCACCACGTCGAATGTGGCTTCGCGCGCAAGCAAGTCGGCCGCAGCGAGTTCCCAGTAGGTGAGCGAACCGCCGCTGCGCGCAGTGACGACGCCGTCCTTCACTGTCAGCTGTTCAAGAGTCACGCCAAGTTTCTTCGCCGCGCGCTCAAGCAGCAGGCCGCGCGCTTCGGCGGCGGCATGGCGCAAGGCGAGACCGCTTTCCTGGATCGAACGACTGCCCGAGGTGATACCTTCGTTCGGGCTCACGGCGGTGGTCGCCGGCAGCAGGCGGATGCGCGAGACGTCGATGTCGAGTTCTTCCGCAGTCATCTGCACCAGCGCGGTGAGGATGCCCTGGCCGATTTCCACCTTGCCCGGTGTCACGCTGACGGTGCCGTCGGCGTTGATGGTGAGCCAGCGGTCGAGCCGTCGATTGGTCTCGAGGCTGCCCGGCAGCTTGCGCGGTGCCGCTTCTTTCGCTTGCGCCATGGTTATACCCCCCTCATTTCTTTGGCCGCGCGCTTGATCGCGCGCAGGATGCGGCCATGCGTGCCGCAGCGGCACAGGTTGGTTTCAAGCGCAGCGCGGATTGCCGCGTCATCAGGATCGGGATTGACATCGAGCAAGGCTTTGGCAGACATCAGGATGCCGCTCGCGCAATAGCCGCACTGTGCCGCCTGCTCGGCGATGAACGCGCGCTGCAGCGGATGCAGCGCTGCGTCAGTACCGAGCGACTCCACGGTGACGATGTTCTTGCCGGCCATCGCCGAAGCCGGCACGTCGCACGATTGCACTGGTTTGCCGTCGACGATCACCGTGCACGCGCCGCACTGGCCGAGACCGCAGCCATAACGGGTGCCGATGAGTCCGAGATCGTTGCGCAGCACGTACAACAGTGGCGTTTCGGCTTCGACATCGACGGTGCGTGCCTTGCCGTTGACTTGCAGTTGAATAGTCATGATTGAAAGTCCATTTAAATCATATAGTTATAATTATACAGCCTTGTCCGCAAGCGCTGTCCGTCCTATACTGCTCCTATCGCCCTGGTCACCTCACGCATGCTCGAACGCGAAGAAATCGAAGCCATCGAAACCCGCATCGCTGAACTCAAGCTCGAGCATCGCGATCTCGATGATGTCATCAACCGCCTGCTGCAGACCCCGGCGCAGGATCAGTTGCAATTACAGCGCCTGAAAAAACGCAAACTGATGGTCAAGGACCAGATCACACTGCTCCAGCGACAACTGACTCCGGATATTCGAGCTTAACTCGAAATTTCTGCGCTTGGACTGGCTTCGTCGTGGGCCACATTTGACCTCGCCTTACCCGCAAAAATTTCACGTCTGAGCCTTGCTCACTCTTAACCAGACCTTCGCTCGGTCTATTTCGATAGTGTTTCTGGGTATGCCTGTTATCGGCGCCGCAAGAACACCAGCCAGACCATTAAGCCGCCGAGCAGGATAAACCAAACCAGCGACCAGCCGGCAATGGTCAGTCCAAGAAACTTCCAGCCGGCCTCCGCGCATTCGCCGGAACCGGTTAGCACTTTTTCCAGGATGCGCATGAGCGAATAGCGTTCCATCATGTAAGAGAGTCCGGGTCCGCACGCTGGCACCTGGTCGGCGGGCAGGTTCTGTAGCCAGACATGACGTCCGGCCAATGCCGCACCGGAACCTGCAGCGATTCCGCCTAGCACCGTATAGACGATGGCGCCGGTTTTCCGCGGTCCGTGCAGCGCGGCCACCAAAAATATAAGCCCCAGCGCAATGAAGGCGACACGCTGAAAGATGCACAGCGGACAGGGTTCCTGCCCGTCGACGTACTGCAGGTAGAAGCCGAAACCGAGCAGTCCGGCACAGATTACAGTGCCTACGACATAACCTAGACGTGGATTCATCCCGCAAACGTAAGCTAACTGGCGTCCGTGCGCAACAGTGATTTCCATACGAATAGGACGTAGCCACAGCATGGAATCGCCTTGAAACCGGGACTATGTCCGGCTGTAACAGTCTGCCGGTTGCGGCACCGCTTCTTTATACTATCGTTGCCATGCGAGTCACGCGTTCCATTGTCATCGACGAAACCGAAATCACCGAGCGTTTCATCCACGCCTCGGGTCCGGGGGGGCAGAACGTCAACAAGGTCGCCACCGCCGTGGAACTGCGGTTCAGCGTCACTCACTCCCCCAGCCTTACGCAAGCCGTGAAAGCCAGGCTGGCGACGCTTGCGGGAAGACGCCTATCAGGCGATGGCGTACTTGTGATCACGGCACAGCGCTTTCGCAGCCAGGCCCGCAACCGTAAGGACGCACGCACGCGGCTCGCGGAACTAGTACACTCCGCCGCGTTGCC
This sequence comes from Burkholderiales bacterium, assembly GCA_038106575.1. Taxonomy (GTDB): domain Bacteria; phylum Pseudomonadota; class Gammaproteobacteria; order Burkholderiales; family SG8-41. Next base: position 2,158 of record JAYOED010000065.1, on the reverse strand, counting down.
ACCCAAGTTACGGCGCCCCACCCGCCCCACCCATGCTTCCAGGGAGCGACGGCTCGATGATAAAAAGAAGCGGGGCCTGCGCAAACGTGAAAGAAGCGGCTCGGATAGACCATGACCGCTTGTTAAGAACAGTTAATAGATCATTAAAAACATAATGTTAACGCACAGAACGGAACGGTACCCCGGAATGAAAACGACTGCTAAACTGTGCTAGCTGCAAGGAATAAATCCACTCGTCCAGAAATTATGAACTGTTTTGCCCTATTACCCGGAGATCTATCAATGAAGCACGTAATCATTGCAGCAGTAGTGGGCGTTTCCACGTTAATCGTCAGCGACAACGCCCTCGCTCAAGCCAAGCCGGAAGTTCTAGTAAAGCAGCGTCAGGCTGCGATGACCCTGATCGGTAAGTATTTCGGCCCTATGGGACGCATAGGACAAGGCAAGGCGCCCTTTAACGCCGAACTCGTGAAGCGAAATGCCGGCTTTGTTGCCGCGCTGAGCAAAATGCCGTGGGACGGATTCAAGGAAAACACCCAGGACGTCAAGAGCCGCGCTCTTCCGGCAATCTACAGGGATGCAGCCAAATTCAAGGAAGCTGCGTCGAACTTCGAGGCCGAAGCAGCCAAACTGGTTTTGGCAGCCCGTGGCGGTGAAGAGGACGCTATCAAGGGACAAATCAAGACCGTGGCAAAAACCTGCGGTGGCTGTCATAACGATTTTCGCGAAAAACGGTAAACGGTTTATCGCGTTACCCAAAGCCCCGCTCCGGCGGGGCTTTCCTGTACACTGTCTCGCTGACATGACTACAAAAATACGACCGTTCTTGAAGCAAAAACTGGCCTTCGTATTCTGCATCGGTGGCATTATGTTTTCGATCTGCGTATCGGCAGCGGGCGATGCGAAACGCGGTGAATATCTGGTCACTGCCGGCGGCTGCATTTCCTGCCATACCGCCAAAGGCAAAGACGCTGTAAAGTTCGCCGGTGGCCGAGAACTGGCGACGCCATTCGGCAAATTCTACGGGCCAAACATTACGCCGCATCCTTATGCCGGCATCGGCAAATGGAGCGAAGCCGACTTCATCCGCGCGATGCGTGAAGGTAAACGTCACGATGGCACCCACTACTTCCCGGTTTTCCCGTATCCGTCCTATACCCGCATCGTCGATGCCGATCTGCAGGACTTGTGGACCTACCTGCGCAGCCTGCCGCCCAGCGCCCGCGCTAACCAGCCCCACGATCTAAAGTTTCCGTTCAATATCCGTTTCTTAGTCTGGGGCTGGAAACTGCTGTTCTTCAAGCAAGGACCAAGTACAACCGACAGCCAGACTCTGACACCGACCAGTCGCGGCGCCTATCTGGTCAATGTGCTCAGTCATTGCGGTGAATGCCATACTCCACGCAATTTTCTCGGTGGTTCGCGCAGCGACCGTTTTCTTGCCGGTAGCAAGGGACCGGGGGGCAAAGGTGCGCCTAACCTGACTCCTACGAAGCTTAATAAATGGAGTGATGCCGAACTGAGGGATTTTCTGACCACCGGTATTAACGCGGACGGCGACGTCACAGCCGAAGCCATGGGCGAAGTCGTCACCAACACAACCGGCAAGCTTACCACCGCGGATCTGGTGGCCATCATCACCTACCTGCGTACGGTCCCAGCGCTGCCAGAAGAAAAACCCTGAGCTCGTAAAAGAGGTAGCTCAAGTTGCTAACTCCCTAGAGCACCACCATCTGCTAGAGCGTGAAGTAACCGATCTTGCTCGAGCCCGGCAGCATCAGTCTATCGAGTCAGATCGAGGCCCTGACCGCCTCGATACACAGCACCATCAACGGCTGCGGTGCAACGCCTAACACGATCACCGCCAGCCCGTTGACCGAAAGCAGCAAGCGGAAGTCCCCAGTAGCCGTGATCGGAGCATCGTCACCGGAATCATCGAAATACATCAGCTTGACGATGCGCAGGTAGTAGAAAGCGCCAATCAGAGAGAATATGACGGCGATCACCGCCACTGGCCACAGGCCGATCTGCACCACAGCCTGCAGCACCGACAGCTTGGCGTAGAAACCCACCATCGGCGGCACGCCGGCCATCGAGAACATCAGCAGCAGCATGAGGAACGCATACCAGGGATTGCGCCGATTGAGTCCTGTGTAAT
>JAYOED010000064.1:0-12468 GCA_038106575.1 Burkholderiales bacterium | reverse complement strand
GTGCTGGGTTGGGGCGTGCGGGGGCTGGCTTGGATGATGGTGTCGGACAGCGCCGCCGGTTTCATAGTCAGCGCGGTACTGGCGGGGCGTTGCGGCATTACCGTGCGGTGGGGACGGGTCGGCAGGTACGCCGTCTTTGTCGCTGTGGTCTCGGTTTTGGCGGTCCTGGCTGGTCGCGAAGCTGCGTCCTGGATCAATGGTGCCTGGGGGCGCCTGTGCTTCGGCGGGATTACCTATGGCGCGGTTGCGTCGGCGGCACTTTTTTTGATTCGTGCGCGGCTCAAGGTAATCACCGGTTGAAGCACATGTGGCGGTGCCGTCCCTCGCTTGAGTTCCTACTTCAAAAGTATATGATCGGGGTCACGGAATTCGCCGTCACGTTGCGGTAACTTATTGGAACAAAGAATAAAATTGGAAAAACAAAATAAAAGCCCTTACTGGTGCACGACCTGCCTAAATATGTCGACCCGCAACCGGATCGAGTTCGATGACAAGGGTCGCTGTAACGCGTGTGTCTGGTCGGAAGAAAAGAAAACTCTCGACTGGACGCCCCGCCTCAAGGCCCTCGAGGCGTTGCTGGCTAAACACCGCAAGAAGGACGGGTTCGATCTCATCATTCCGGTCAGCGGCGGAAAGGATGGTTCCTATGTTGCGCACACGTGTAGAAGTCGGTTTGGCCTCAACCCGCTCTGTGTCACCGTAAATCCGCCCCTGCGCTCGCATATCGGCTACGACAACCTGGAAAATTTCAAGAAGGCTGGTTTTTCGCTGATCGAGGTCAACCCCCCTTACGAGACGATGCGTCTTCTCAACAAGCGCGGCTTCGTCGAGCAAGGCCGACCCTTGTACGGCTGGACCACGTCGATTTTCACCAGCGTGATCCGCATCGCGAAGGCCTTCGATATCACTCTGATCATGTACGGAGAAGACGGCGAGATCGAGTACGGCGGCTCCACCGAATCGAAAGACCGGCCAACATTTTCCAGTGAGTTCGCGAAGCGGGTCTTCCTCGAAGGACGGACGGCGGAGACAATCCGCAGCCTGAGCCCGACGGAGCACTATTTCTGGGATTTCGGCGCGGGCGAGGAAACGAACATCGAAATGGCCCACTGGTCCTATTTCGAGGACTGGGATTCCTATCGAAACTATGTTGTATCGAAAGTCCATTGCGGCTTGATCGACCGTGAAGACCGCAATACCGGCACCTACACGAATTTTTCGCAGAACGACAACCTGTTGTACGACCTGCACACCTACATGATGTACCTGAAATTCGGCTTCGGTCGCGCGACCCAAGATGTGGGGATCGACATCCGGCGTGACGCCCTGACGCGGGAGCAGGGAGTGGAGCTCGTCCGCCTCTATGACAATCACTTTCCCGAAAAATACCTTCCGGCCTATGTGGAATATTACCAGATGAGAGAAGAACAATTTTATGCCGTACTCGATCAGCACGCCAATAAGGCGCTGTTCGAGAAAGTGGGCAAGTTCTGGCAGCCGACCTTCGACATTCATTAATCCGATGATAGGCATCATCGACTATAAGATCGGCAACTTCGGGTCGTTGTTGAACGCGTTCGCCTATCTTTCCGTGTCGGCTGCAGTCATCGATACCCCGGAAGATCTCGGTGGGCATGACGCCATCGTGCTGCCCGGTGTGGGCGCGTTCGACGCCGCGATGACGACGCTGCGCCAATCGGGTTTCGCCGACGCGATAAAAGACTTCGCCGAAGGCGGCAAGCCGGTCTTGGGCATTTGCCTCGGCCTTCAGGTTCTGTGTAATGCCAGCGAAGAAGGGTCGCTGCCGGGTCTGGGTTTGGTCGATGGCCGGGTTGAAAGCCTGAAAAAACTCGGCTGCACCGGCAAGACACCGCATGTCGGATTTAATTCGGTTGAAGCGACCGAAGGGGACTCGGCCTTCCTCAAGTCCCTCGTCGGAACGGACTATTATTTCATCCACTCCTTCGCCCTACACAATGTGGCGGCGCCGGCGGCGGATATCGCCCTAGCCTACACGGAATACGAGGGCGTACGCATCATCTCGGCCCTGCAGCGCGACAACGTTTTCGCTACCCAGTTCCATCCCGAAAAATCCGGCGAAGCCGGCTTGGCGCTTCTCAAGTCATTCCTGTTATGCTCAAAAAGCGACTGATCTTCATTCTCTATTTCGATTCCGGCGCGTTTTTACTGAGCCGGAATTTCCGGCTGCAGCGGGTCGGTGACGCCCGCTGGCTGGTCGAGAAATTCCGCTTCAAGAACATCGGCCGTTTCATCGATGAAATCGTCCTGCTCGACGTCAGCCGCAAGCCCGACGCGGTGCGTTGCGGTGGCGAATCGTTCGCCGAAGCCTTGGGCGTCTTGATGCGCGAAACCTTCGTGCCGCTGACGCTAGGCGGCGGCATCCGCTGCCTCGCGGATGCACGGCGTTGTTTCGAGCTGGGTGCGGACAAGATCATTTTCAATTCGCCCATCCATACCGACCCCGATCTGGTGCACGACTGCGTGTCCCGCTTCGGAGCCCAGGCGGTGGTGGGCGAGATCGACGTCAAGCTTGACGGCGGCAACTACATGTCGCGCATCGCCAACGGCGCGCAGCCAGGACTGCCGTTACGCGAACACTTGGAACGGATGAGTGCCCTGGGAGTGGGGGAGGTGATGGTCAACAGCATCGACCGCGATGGCACGGGCACCGGCTTCGATGAGGCCCTGATCGACGCCTGTCGGGCCATCAACGTGCCCCTGATCGTGGCGGGTGGTGCCGGCAAGCCGGTTCATTTTTCTGGCGTACTGGCGCGGCCCAACGTCGAGGCGGCCGCTACCGGCAACCTGTTCGCCTTCATCGGCAAGGGTTTCGAACTGGTACGCCAGCACCTGACCGACAGCGGGCTTCCGGTACGTAGCATGCCGGCGCTTTGAGCTAGGATGATCCAATGACCGCCCTTCGCAAAACACTGACCGAGGACGCGTTGGCCGCTTACGTGGCGGAGCAGGTCAATCACCTGTTCAACGACGGCCGGCTGGTCTCGGGCGATACCGTACGCGGCTTGTTGTCCGACGTCCTGCCGCGGCTGGAGTATTGTTTCAGTCACGTAGACAACAAGTATTTCTTCGATGGCCAAAGCGTCGTTTTCAACCATCTACACGGCGACCAGTTCGCGATGTTTCTCTATCTCCTCGCTAATGCCGCCCACAGGGCGGGGGTCGGCGGTGACGTGGCGTCGAAGATCTATCTGCTCAACAAGGCTCTGCACGGCATCGACGCCTTTTATGAAGTGGAACTGCCGTCGGTCTTCTTATTCGTGCATCCTCTGGGTACGGTGTTGGGCCGCGGCCGCTACGCTGATTATCTGACCGTGTACCAGCGCTGCGGCGTGGGCAGCAATAACGACGTCTACCCGACGCTGGGTGAATTTCTGACCTTGCGGCCGGGGGCGGCGGTACTGGGCAACAGCCGCATCGGGCGCAATTGCACTGTCGCGGCGGAATCGCTGGTGCTCGACCATGATCTCGCCGACGACACGGTCTATATCGGCAACCCGCGCGATTTCACGACCCGGCCGTCGCGGGGCCTGCTCGGTTTCTGGCGTCCCGCGCGCAAACCCGCTTGAGTGCAAACTGGCGGTTCTTTCAGCGCCATGTATGATCGATGCAGCCCTGCGGTGCATCTGAGGGGAATGAAAAAAGTGCGCCTGATACCGACGGAAATTCAAGGCCTCTTTCAGGGCGAGGTGACGGTCCAGGCCCACGAGTGCGGTTCCTTCGCGTACACTTACGATGAAGCCATCTTCGCCGCTGCGGGCCTGCCGGTATCCTGGCCTCAGTGCATCACGTTGTTCAATCTGCGCCGCGGCACGTTACGCGGGATGCGTTATCAGATCGAACCCCAAGCTGAGCCCAAGCTGGTGCGCTGCACCGCCAGGCGGGTATTCGACGTGGCGGTCGACCTTTGGCGCCGGTCGCCGAGTTTTCGCCGCTGGGTGGCGGCCGAACTGTCTGCGGAGCGGTGCAACGCTATCTATATTCCGCCCGGCGGCGCCCACGGATTTCTGACCTTGGTAGACGCGAGCGAGGTGTTCTACCAGATGGGCGACAGCTACGCTTCCGATCTGGCCCACGGCATGCGCTGGAACGACCCGGCCTTTGCCATCGATTGGCTTTTTGCCGCTTCGCTCATGTCAGACAGGGATGTGAGCTGGCCGGATTTCGCTTCTTGAAGGGGCCGCGCGCCTGCACGGTCGTGCCAATCCCGTGCTGACGTCCGCGCTGCGGCTGCTGCCGCTCGCCGTCATCAGGGCCCCGATCCTATGGCGCGCGACGACGTCGCGTGGGCAGGCGCGTTCCGACGATGAGCATCTTCTCGCGGCGGCCGATTGGCTGCTGGAAGCCCAGCGCGCGGTGGATGGGGGCGGTTATGCCCATTCGTTTCATCTGTTGCGCGGCTGGCAGCCCGCTTATCCCGAGACCACGGGATATATCCTGCCGACACTGTGTGCCGTTGCCGCGCGCACCGACCGGGGCGTCTATCGCGATTCGGTTGGTGCCGCGGTCCGGTGGTTGCGCTCGATCCAGGCAGCCGACGGTAGTTTCGCCGACCTTTCGGGCCGCCCGCAGGTTTTCGATACGGGGCAAATTCTCATTGGTTTTAATGGGTTATTGGTTAATGCACCGGACCTGGCCAATTTGGGCACGGCGCGCCGCGCCGCGCTCTGGCTCTGCGCCATGCAGGAACCCGACGGCAGTTTCGTGCGCGGCGCCTACAACGGGATTCCGCATAGCTACTACACGCGGGTTGGCGCGGCGCTTGCCGTCGCCGGGCGCCTTCTGGCCGATGACCGCATCCGCGAAGCGGGGCTCAACAACCTGCGCTGGACCGTGGCGCAGCAGCAGGCTAACGGCTTTTTCCGTCATCTGTCGTTCGATGCTTCACCGCCGTATCTTCATACGATGGTTTACGTCATCGAAGGCTTGCTCGACGGTTACGACGAAACAGCGGAGGCCGCGTTGTTCGATGCAGCCTGGACCTTCGCGGAGAAACTGCGCGAGGTGACCCGGCGCGATGGTATCCTGCGCTCGCAGTACAAGGCCGATTACGGCGTCGCCAACGCGGGAAAATGCCTGACCGGCCTAGCACAATGGGCCGCGGTCGCCTTTCGGCTGTCGCGCCACCTTAAGGACGCCGCTTGGTACCGTACCGGATCTGCAGTGCTGGAATTTGTAAAAAGCCAGCAGTTCTTTTGCCGTGATGCTCGGCTGCGAGGCGGCCTGCCGGGCAGCGACCCGATCTGGGGAAGTTATATGCGCGCGTCACTTCCCAATTGGGGCGTCAAGTTCTTCATCGACGCCATCAACGAGAAACAAAAGTCCGGAGCCGTTTTGCAATGACCCAGGAAGACGATATCTACATTAACGCGTTCACGCGCCTGTCCATGGACGGCATCCTCCTAGGGGAGATGCAGATCGCTAACCCGCGCTTGACCTACCCGTTGCGCGATCGTGAAAGCGTGCGGCCGGAAATCGACATCGACGTGCGCGTCATGCCGAAACTGCCGCTGGCATGTGAGATTTACGATTCGCCGATGACCGGCTATTTCGAAAAGCGCGGCCAGTTCTATTACCGCAACTGCAACACTGCGAACGCGATGGAAACTCCGGAAGTTTTTTACAAGGGCCGCCTGCCCAATTCGTTCCTGCATATTCACATGGAAGTGGGCGACCGGGTGCGTCTCCAATTTTCCACTACGCGCAATTTCGTCCGTGAAGGTCGTAGCCGGCTGACGCGTATTTCCAGCATCGATCTGGCGGTCAACAACATCGCGCTCGCCTTGTCGGTGTTCCGCGGTTACCTCCCGTTTCACGGCGCGGCGCTGGAAGCGGGCCCGCCCGGGCGTCGCTACAGCCTGATCTTCATGGGCCTGCCCAACACCGGCAAGACTAATACCTCGGTTGCCGCGACCAAGGCGTTAGGCGCGGACTACCTGGCCGAATATATTTGTTTCGTCGAACCCAAGACGCTTTCGGTATTCTCGGGTCCCTATACTCTCGATGAAACCAAGATCCAGAACTACGACGAACTTCGTAGCGCTAAATACCGGGCGGCGCCGCTCGCCGCCGTGGTAATGCTGGAACGGACACGAATGCCGTCGGCGGCTTCGATTCTCTCCCCCGGTGATCAGCAGATTGCTGACTTCATTCTCGGCATGAACCGCTACAAATTCGAATGGAACCACGATATCTTTGTACGCCATCTCATGATCGGCGGTGCGTCCCTCGGTTTCTCCATACCGCAGATTACGCGGGCCTATTTGGACGGGTTGGCGGGTATTGCCAATCGCGTGCCGGTGATCCGCCTTAGCGGCCTCGATCCACGACCGTGGTCCGATCTTCTGGGCGTCCAGTTGACGGCATTAGGCTACGGCGCCTGAAGGCAGGAACCGCTACCACCGTCGCCGTTGCGTATTACCGTTCCGATTAACCGTGTATCTTTTCAGGCGTGCGGACATGCCCTATGCGGGCGCCGATGTGTCCCTTGAACCTTGAGATAGGACATGCGTTTTCTCGCGATCTCCTACATGATGCCGCCGATGCTATACCCGCAGGCGATCCAGATCGGCCGCCTGCTGGCGTATGCCGATGCCGAATTTGGTGTGGTATCGGGGCGCGCCGCCGGTGGCGGGGGGGGGCTCGATTGCTATGCCGATCTCGATCGCAAGCTCGCGTTTCACCTTGAGGTTGCCTACCGTCCGCTGCTTAAGGGCATGGCTTTTTCTCTGGCGCGCCGGTTCCTGCCGTTTTACGGCCGGGTTCCCGACCAGTACCGCTCCTGGGCGGCAGCGGCCGAGGGGGCCGTTGTGGCAAAACTGGCCGAAGGCACCTTCCGGCCCGACGCGCTGGTGAGCTTCGGCGAGCCGATGTCCGATCATCTGCTGGGCCTCAGCCTCAAGCGGCGTTTCGGCCTGCCCTGGGTCGCCCATTTCAGCGATCCCTGGGTCGACAATCCGTTTCGTAGCGGCGAGGCGATCTCGCGGCCGGTCAACCGGCGCCTTGAGCGCGCCGTCGTCACCGCCGCCGACCGAGTCATCTTCACCTCGAGTGAGACCCTGAATGTGGTGATGACGAAATACCCCGCCGCCTGGCGCGACAAGTGCGACGTGCTGCCCCACAGCTTCGATCTCTCGCTGTATCCGGCGCGCCCTAGCAAGGGCGACGGCCTCGTCATCCGGCACCTCGGCAATTTCTATGGCGCGCGCACGCCTTACCCACTATTGCGCGCCCTGCTCACATTGGCCGACCGTGAGCCTATGGTCCTCGAAGGCGTCAACGTCGAACTGTTCGGCCGCGTCCCGATGGGCCTCGCGTGGCATCCGTCTTGGCGCGCGCTTCCCAAGGGCCTGGTTCGGGTGCAAAACACGGTTCCCTACCGCGAATCGCTTCAGCTGATGGCCGACGCTGATCTTCTGCTGGTGATGGATGCGCCCGCCGACATCAGCATCTTCCTGCCGAGCAAACTGATCGATTACCTGGGCTCGGGCACGCGCATCATGGGAATTGTGCCGCCCGGCACTTCGGCAACATTGCTCGAACGCCTGGGCGGGCGCAGTGCCGACCCGCGCCGCCCCGATCAGGTTGTAGCCGCCTTGAAAGACGCCATCCTTGCCGTCCGCGCCGACCGCGTCTCAGGCGGAATCGAGTCCTGGTGTCCCCCCGAGGTGCGCACCGAATTCCGGCCCGAGCGCACGGCAGCAGCGTTTCTCGACATCCTGCGGCAGACGGTCCGCGGACCGCTCGGCCGCTAGGTGGCTAGCCCGCCTTGGCGTGCTTGCGCGCGATGCGGGCGATGGCGGGATCAAGCCGGGCGATGGTGGTCCTGGGAATGCCGCCCTGGAATTCCTCGATATGTGGAATATCGACGACGCTGTACTGGAACTGCACCAGAAGGCGATAGCTCTTTTCCGGATCCAGCCCGCGATGAAAACCGGCGGTATCTTCGGCAAGGATTGTTCCCGCAGGCCCGGTGACGACGATTTCGTTTTCCCGGCCAAAGTATTCGAGAATATCGTCTCTCTCATAGCGCATGCCGGCGCGGAACCGCGCCGGTTTCCGGCGCCCCTGGGTGCCCTGTATGAAGTTATGCGCCCCCGTCGTGCTGTCGACATCGGTGAGGTAGATGAAGAATTTGAGGAAGCCGGGCCCGTCGTTGTCGTAGTGATAGTCATGGGCGTCGTAGCCGCCGTGAAACACCCCGTCCATCCACATTGAGATGCTGGTCAGGATCGGACGGCACCCCAGGTAATCCTGCGCGATGCGGTGCAGCGTCGAATCCTCGATCAGTTGGCGGATTGCGGGCTGCGTCACTAGTTCGCCGGCCAGCCATTCGTAGCGCGGGTGGGGCTGCACCGGCAAGGCGGGATCGACGCTCACGCGGTTTGCACACTGACCGACATAGGCCGGGCAGGAAAAAGCGAACGCGCGCAATTGCTCGACTTCGGCCTGCGACAGGCGCTTGGGGAGGATCGACCAGCCCTGCTGGCGCACCTTGCCGACTACGGCCGCGATTTCCGCATCGGACAGAAGCCAGGATTCGGGCAAGGCGACCGGCGGTCGAAACCATACCATCGCGCGTCGCAGCGCCTCGTCCCACGCGCCCCCGGTGCGTTGATGGACGAGTTGCAGGGCGCGAAGCACGAAAAGCGCGAAGCTGCCGTTACGAATCGGTTCGGTGACGAACTGGCGAAGGAATTGTAAAGCGCGCGCCATAGCGGTCTAGGACTGCATCCAGAACAGCGGCAGACCGTAGTGATAGATCCGGATCGGCAGGTGATTTACTGGGTTGCGACACTTAGCCTTGGATTCCGCGCTGATGGCGTAGGTCAGCTTGGGGCAACCGTGATAGGTGTAGCTGCATCCCGCGCCTTCCATCGCCGCCACGCGATCTAAGCTCAGCGCATCGGCTAGAAAGCGTACCATCTTCCCGCCATCGTGGTTTGAATGGACCACGATGTCTTCGCCCGCCGCGGCTTTGCGGCCGATCACGTACTGGCAATAGTTGCTGTAGTACTGAAACAGGTCGTCCTTGTCGACGATGCAGCGGAAGCCCGCCTGCTTGAGGAGGGTTTTCGCCCCCAGCCGGCTGAAGCTGGAGATATGTTCGAGCGAATAAATATTGCTGAGCAGGCCTTCCTTGTAGAGCTCGGGAATGGCGAGATAGAAAACCGCGTCATCGGCCGCGATGTCACGCAGGATCTGCAATTCGGTCTTAGCGCCATATATGTGTTCGATGACGTGGTAGCTAAAAATCAGGTCGAACGGGCCGTTCTTCCTGAGCGCGTCGCGCACCGCGGGATTGTCGAGCGTGCCGAGGTAGACGTTCTTGGTGACGTATTCCCGGAGGTATTCGGCGCGCCGCGGCGTGGCTTCCGTGCAGTGGACTTCGTGCCCGGCCAGGGCGAAGGGGCGGATCTTCTCGCCGTAGCCGGCGCCGATATCGAGGACCCGGAGCTTACGATTCCCGATGAACGGGGTCAGGCGATGCAGGTACCGATAGGTTGTCCTGCGGTTTTCCAGCTTGTCGCTGATGGTGCCGCCCGAGTCCCAGTTGGTGGCGTACCAGTTCGATATCCAGTCCTTTGACGGCATCACAGAATATTGGAGACTGTCGCAGGTGCCGCACCAAGCCATTTCGATGTAGTCGCGGGCATCGTCTGCGTTGACCACCTGAACGACCGGGGTCAGCGGCGAATCGCAGGTAAAACAGGTTCCGGTGCGGAACTTGTCTGGGATCGCGGTGACCGCCGCTTGCCGCCGGGCATCGGGCTGGTCGAATTTCTTGCGGGCGTTTTCATCAGTTACCAGATGCAGTTCGATCGAAGATGATTGATCGCGGCCTTCCGGCGCGACAACCTGGTTTTCAAGCCGGACTTTGGGCCTTTCCAAAGATAGGCGCGGGCTGATCTTCTCGAGCACGAAATAGTAAGTATATCCCAAAAGTATGCCAAAACGTTTGACTAGTCGGCCAGACCGCAGCATACGTAGGATCAGTGAAAAAGTGCCCAATGAAAATGTCGCTCGCGCCAAGAGATGCTGTCGTTTCGTATGATAATTTACACTCTTCTGTATTCCAAGCCGTATATAGAGTGTGGTTAGTGTCGGCAGGGGCCGGGGCAGTGGCCCCAGCAGGCTGTGTCCGTCTGTAATTGACCTGATCCCGGCTTGATGGGGACTTATCTGTTGGGTCGATGCATAATACAATGGAACGTGATTTAACGGAGCTTGGCACTTCAGTTTCTGCCTGATTACTGTCCATGGATAGAAAATGGACATTCGTTGTGTAATAATATTTGATAATTACTAAAAATTTTACGGTTTTGGTGGCTCAAGTCTCTAGTTCCACTCTAATAACCCTTGATTGATATTCGTATTTCCCATATCAGAAGGACCAACAACGAAACGCATCGGGCTGCGACAGCTGGCGCTGTCGAATTGTGTAACATCATCGGTTCAGGCTGCGCAAATTTTCAGAGACTTTTGCTTGCTGCAAGTTAGAGTAAGGGAGGTTTGTTTATAATGGTTTTCGATAAATTTTTGCCGGTTTTCGTCTTTTTATTGGCTATGGACGTTACGCAACCCGCCCTTGCCTATCTAGATCCTACGACCGGTAGCATGGCGTTGCAGGCCCTAGTCGGCGGCATCGCCGGTGCTCTCTTTGTCATCAAGATTTATTGGCTGCGTATCAAGAATTTTTTTAGTCGGAAAAAAAATATCAAGACTGTCGAAACCAAAGAGTAGTCAAAATTGATTAATTCGGTTCGTCCGGAACTAGGTTCTTTTCGTGATCCCCGCGGGCGTATTTTTTACATCGGCGATCGCGTTTTTCGCTCGATTGCGGCGACCGCTATTGAGGACTTTGAATTCGTTCTTGGCACCGGCCTGCTCGATCGGCTTTCTGCATCCGGCAAAGCCATCACGACGGCCCCGGTCGCCCCGGAAATCGGGCAGAAATTCGGCGCCGATGCTGTTTACGTAGTCGAACACTCAAGGCTACCGTTCATTTCCTATCCTTACGAATGGCCCTTCGCAGCCCTCAAGGCTGCGGCACTGCTGCATCTCGATGTACAACTCGAAGCGCTGGAAGCCGACATCTCACTTTCGGACGCCAGCGCCTACAATGTCCAGTTTGTCGGAGCATGTCCGGTCTTCATAGACATTTTGTCGTTCCGTAAATACAGGGAAGGAGAAATCTGGGCCGGCCATCATCAATTCTGCGAGCAGTTCCTTGCGCCATTGCTGCTGCAATCGCGGCTTGGAGTTTCCTACAACCACTGGTATCGAGGTTCGCCGGAAGGCATCAGTATTGCCGACCTGAGACGCCTGCTCCCCTGGACGGCCAAACTTTCACTCAACGTACTAGTCCATATCGTTCTGCAATCTTCGTTGCAGAGTTCGGCGTTGTCGAAAAATGAGAACAAGAGTTCTCTGGCCGCGGCAAAACTGCCGCGGTCGAGTTATCGGCACATGCTCGAAAAAATGAGAGCCTGGATAGCCACGCTCGAACCTGCGGGCACGAAACGGACTGTTTGGCGAGAATATGCTGACAATCATACCTACAGCGATGACGAGGTTAGTGCCAAAAAGGAATTTATCGCCCGGTTTGCCGCTTCGGTGAAGCCGGCCATTGTGTGGGATATGGGCTGTAATACAGGTGATTATTCCGATGTCGCGCTAAAAAATGGAGCGGAACTATGCATCGGGTTCGATGCGGATCATGGCGCATTGGACCTCGCGTATTCGCGCGCAAGGTCCGAAAGCCTCAATTTTCTACCTCTGTATCTCGACGGCGCTAATCCGACCCCTAACCAGGGCTGGAACGAGAGCGAACGTAAGAGCCTGGCCGCCCGTGCCGACGCAGACGGATTGATCGCACTTGCTTTCGTTCATCATATCGCGATCGGTCGCAACGTCCCGCTGGCGAACGTGGTTAACTGGCTAATGGCGCTGGCGCCCCAGGGGGTGATTGAATTCGTGCCCAAGCGGGACCCGATGGTTCGAAACCTTCTCGCTTTGCGCGAGGATATTTTCCCGGACTACAACGAAGATGCGTTTCTTGCTGCGGTATCGGCACGTGCTGAAATCGTCGAAACACGGTCTGTAACTCGAAGCGGTCGTTTGTTGGTCCGGTATCGTAAGGCATAGTTGAGCGAAATGGGCGAAAATTCATCAAATCGCGGGCTTGCTTCATTTGTGAGGGAAAATTTTTTTCTCGATACCGCTGCTTTTTTCCTACTTCTGTGTCTACCCTATCTTAATTTCGTCACGCATTACAAATTCGTACTGGAGTCAGCCAATTTTTTTATCGCAGCGGTCTTTGCCGCTGTGGCTGCTATTCTGGCCTTTCTCCTGAAGATATTGCCGTCACATACGCTGCGGTTCCTGATCATTATGGTGTTGATTGCGCTTTTTGCCGATATCCAATTC
>JAYOED010000063.1:0-12704 GCA_038106575.1 Burkholderiales bacterium | reverse complement strand
CACAACGGAAATGACTATTTTTCTCAATTACCATAGGTACTTACCTTATACCTATGGTTACGAAACGCCCTAATTACCAAATTTTAACCCTCGCAATTATTCAGACCTAACAGCTATCAACTACAAACATGACTGCCACTTCAAAACACTCCAAAGTACTAATTCTCGGCTCCGGTCCCGCGGGCTACTCTGCTGCCGTCTATGCTGCCCGCGCTAACCTGAAACCCGTGCTAATCACCGGCCTTGCACAGGGCGGCCAGCTGATGACCACCACCGACGTTGATAACTGGCCTGCCGATGCCGACGGCGTACAGGGGCCCGATCTGATGGCCCGATTCCAGAAACACGCCGAACGCTTCAATACGGAAATGATCTTTGACCACATTCATACGGTCCGCCTCTCAGGTCAGCCCATCACCCTGACCGGGGATCAAGGCACCTACACCTGCGACGCGCTGATCATTGCGACCGGAGCTTCAGCGATGTATCTGGGTCTGCCTTCCGAAGAAAAATTCATGGGCAGGGGGGTTTCCGGTTGCGCCACCTGCGACGGGTTTTTCTACAAGAATCAGGATGTGGCCGTAGTTGGCGGAGGTAACACTGCTGTCGAAGAAGCGCTCTACCTGACCAATATCGCACGCCACGTCACCATCGTTCATCGTCGAGACAAATTCCGTGCGGAGGCCATACTCGTCGACAAACTCAATGAGCGTGTCACCGCAGGCAAAGCAACAATTCTCTGGGACCATGTTCTCGACGAAGTGCTGGGCGACGATTCGGGCGTAACCGGTATGCGGGTCAAGCATGCGAAATCGGGCGCTGCTACAGAGAAAAAGCTCCAGGGCGTTTTCATAGCTATCGGTCACAAGCCCAATACCGATATTTTCGAAGGTCAGCTTGATATGAAGAATGGCTACATCGTCACTCAGAGTGGATTGAACGGAAACGCCACAGCAACCAGCAGTCCGGGCGTGTTTGCCGCCGGGGACGTGCAGGATCATGTTTACCGTCAGGCCGTAACCAGCGCAGGAACCGGATGCATGGCGGCACTGGATGCGCAGAAATATCTCGAAAGCAAGGGTTTGGTCTAAACACCAGGAGACGGTTTATCCGGATGTGCCGTGAAAAAACCCAGACCGTGCAGCGAAATCCAGAAACCGTCAGACAAGGCGCTTTTTCTTTCAGCACTGGCCGATGTCACTCCGCTCGCTCCGACCAAACGCTTACGGATAGAACCGCCGAGACCCCGACCGATCGCCGCTCAGAGGCGGCGGGACGAAAAGGCGGTCATGGAGGATTCGCTCAGCGACGCTCCGGCCTGGGAACTCGGCCTGGAGGATGGCGACGAACTTCAATTCCTGCGCAATGGCCTGTCTGCACAACACCTGCGGAAACTTCGCCGCGGCCACTGGGTTGTCCAGGATCACCTCGACCTGCACGGACTGACTGTGCCTGAATCACGACAGTTGTTGGCGGGATTTCTTTCACACTGCTTGCGCGAAGGTCTGCGCTGTGTGCGTATCGTGCACGGCAAAGGACTGCGCTCGCCGAACCGCGAGCCAATACTCAAGAAAAAGGTGGCAGGATGGCTGATGCAGCGCGACGAGGTGCTGGCCTATTGCCAGGCCCCTGCCGCCGCAGGTGGCGGAGGTGCCGTACTGGTGCTTCTACGCGGGAAGCGCTGAAGCCCTGCTAGATCGCGGCTTCGTCGGTTTCACCGGTACGGATGCGGATTGCCTGGGTGACGTCGCTGACGAAAATCTTGCCGTCACCAATTTTTCCGGTACGCGCCGCCTTGACCACGGCATCGATCGCCGAATCGAGTAACTTGTCGGCGACAACCACCTCGATTTTCACTTTGGGCAGAAAATCAACGACATATTCGGCACCCCGGTAAAGCTCCGTATGCCCCTTCTGCCGGCCGAAGCCCTTGACCTCAGTCACCGTCAGACCGCTGACGCCAATCTCGGAAAGCGACTCACGAACTTCATCCAGCTTGAATGGCTTGAAAATTGCCTCGATTTTCTTCATTTCCGCTCCCGCCGTTGATGTTTACAATCCCCTATAGAGAATAACACAAGCCGATGCAATCTCACTGCCGGAACCGGTTGGTGATTGGATATCTCCAGTCCTTGCCAAACCCCCTACTGGTAATGCGGATACCCACCGGCGACTGACGGCGCTTGTACTCACTGATCCTGAGCAGCCGAACCACCTTGTCCACGTCCGCAGACGCATGTCCCATCGCGACGATCTCCTGCGGGCTACGGTATTGCTCGACGTAAGCCTCCATGATCGCATCCAGCACGTCATATTGAGGCAGACTGTCCTGGTCTTTCTGGTCCGGGCGCAACTCAGCCGATGGCGCGCGCTCCATGACCCGTAGCGGAATCACCTGTGAAATCGAGTTACGGTATTCAGCAACACGATAAACCAGGGTTTTCCGCAAATCCTTGAGTACCGCAAAACCGCCGGCCATGTCGCCGTACAACGTCGCATAGCCAGTACCCATCTCGCTCTTGTTGCCCGTTGTAAGGACGATTGCACCAGTTTTGTTGGACATTGCCATCAACAGCGTACCGCGTATCCGCGCTTGCAGATTCTCCTCGGTAACGTCCTCTTTTAGCCCAAGAAACTGTTCCGCTAGCGCAACCCTGAACGCATCAAAAAGCGGCTTGATAGGGATTTCAGAATACCGCACCCCCATTTTGTCAGCCTGTGCCTTCGCATCCTCGCAACTCATTCCGGCAGTGAACTGTGAAGGCATCATCACCGCGTGCACTTTGTCTGGACCCAAAGCATCCGCGGCAACCGCCAGTGTCAGCGCCGAATCAATACCACCAGACAATCCCAGCAGCGCACCCGGAAACCCGTTCTTTCCAACGTAATCATGCACTCCAAGAGTCAGCGCGTGATAGATATCTGACTCCAGCGGGACCGGCGGCACAATTTCACCTTTCACCGGAATTCCGTGCCTGAGGTCAATCACCGTCAACGCCTCTTCGAACGCGGGTAACTGGTGCGTCAATTCCCCCCTTTCATCCAACGCAAACGATGCACCGTCAAACACCAACTCATCCTGCCCTCCGACCTGGTTTGCATAAACCACCGACATTCCCGTTTTTAAAACCCGCTCGCGGACAACCTCGTAACGCGTCAACTGTTTGTTGATATGGTATGGAGAAGCATTAAGCACGAGTAGCAGTTGGGCACCCGCCTCACGTGCCGCCCTGGCCGCATGTTCTTCCCAGACGTCCGCACAGATATTGATCCCGATGCGCACTCCGCTATGCTCGAACACGCAAGGCGCGTCACCCGAATCGAAATAACGCTGTTCATCAAACACAGTGTAATTCGGCAATGTGCGTTTCAAATAAGTCTCTATGACTGCCCCGTCACGGATGACCGACGCAGCGTTGTAGCGCTTGTTGCCAATCTGATGGGGATGGCCCAGCACAACAGTAATTCCGGATATCGCCCCAACCAGTTCGCGATAGGCGCGATCACAGGCAAGGAAAAAATCATCCCTCAACAGCAGGTCTTCCGGCGGGTATCCGGATAGCGCCAGTTCCGTAGTCAGTAACATGTCAGCCCCCTTGGCTCGTGCACGCCGGGAGGCATCGAGAATTTTTTTGGAATTGCCGGCCAGATCGCCGACGATGTAGTTGAGCTGCGCAATCGCTATTTTCATGCCGCTAATATATCATCGGGTAAGCAAGCTTCTTCCAAGCTTCTTCTCTTCCGCAGCGTCCCAAAAATCGCCTTGAAACTGCAAGTGGCAACGTCACTAGACGACGTGAATCCAGAGGAATGGAATAGCCTTGCCGGAAAAGACCCCTTTTTGCAGCATGCCTTCCTGCACGGCCTTCACAAAACCGGCTGCGCTATCCCGGATACCGGCTGGGCACCCCAATACCTGCTTCTAAATGACAAGGACGGTCTTGCGGCAGCCATGCCGCTGTATCTAAAAAGCCATTCCTACGGCGAATACGTATTCGACTGGGCCTGGGCGGATGCCTACCAACGGCACGGCATACCCTATTACCCGAAGTTGATCAGCGCTATCCCATTTACGCCGATCACCGGACGGCGACTGCTGGCCACCCTCCCCGAGCACCGCAACCTGCTCGCAACGGGAGCCCTCGAACTGGCGCGCCGCGCGGGCGTAACATCGCTGCACGTACTTTTTCCGGCAGCGACCGATCTGGACTGCCTTGCCGCTCACGGTTTTCAGGTACGCAGGGGCAGGCAGTTCCACTGGCAGAACGCCGGATATGCGGATTTCGAATCCTTCCTCTCACGTCTGAGTCACGACAAACGCAAGAAAATCCGCCAAGAACGTCGCAAGATAAGCGAATCCGGCATTACCTTTCGTTGGCTGGAAAGCAGTGAGATGACCCCCGAAGACTGGAAATTCTTCGCGCGCTGCTACCGCCAGACTTACCGCGAACACCACTCGAGCCCTTACCTGAATCTGGAGTTTTTCCTCCATCTCGGCAATACCATGACCGCCAATACGGTCATGATCCAGGCGGACCGCAACGGCTTACCGATCGCCGCCTCGCTCATGGTCCGAAACGACACCCACTTGTATGGACGGCATTGGGGTGCTCTCGAATACCACCCATCCCTGCATTTTGAAACCTGCTATTACCAGGGGATCGAGTACGCGATCAGCAGGAAACTCCAGGTTTTCGAAGGCGGAGCGCAGGGGGAACATAAAATGGCGCGCGGCCTAATGCCGGTAACCACACAATCGGCGCACTGGCTCGCACATCCCGAGTTTTCCGACGCCATCAGGAATTTCCTCGACCGCGAGTCTGCGATAATGGAGGAACATGATCGTGCCCTAGCGGAGCGAACGCCCTTCAGATCAGCAAGCACCCCTAAAGTATGAAGTTCTGCAGCAATTGCGGCGCAGCAGTCGCACTTAAAATTCCGGCTGGCGACACCCTACCACGGCATATCTGCGATGCCTGCGGCACCATCCATTACCAGAACCCGAAAATGATTGTCGGCTGTATTGCGGAATGGGAAAGCCGCATTCTGCTTTGTCGTCGCGCCATCGAACCGCGGCGGGGTCTGTGGACCGTACCCGCTGGCTTCATGGAAAACGGCGAAACCACAGCACAGGGCGCCATCCGCGAAACGCTGGAAGAAGCCAATGCCCGTGTTGAAATCGGACCACTCTACGCGATGTACAACATCCCCCACATCAACCAAGTCTACATCCTGTTCCGGGCCCGCTTGCTCGACCTTGATTTCAATCCGGGTATGGAATCACTGGAAACTAACCTGTTCGAAGAAGAACAAATTCCATGGAGTGAAATCGCTTTCGCCACTGTCCGCAACACCCTAACCCATTACTACTCTGACCGCAAAGCCGGTGAATACCGCTTCCACCTCGGCACCATCGAACCCGCGCTACCCCCTCCGGCTAGCGCCTCCCGATAGCCGGTAGTTTCGGATGCCGCCGTGCAGCGCGCTGGTCTACACCGCCGTAGGCACAGCCGTGCTGGCTGGACTCTACAGCACGTTCAGTTTCGCACTGCAAGTCCCTATTCCCTTTCGGCATTCTGCTTTGAGCAGCGTGTCCACCACCCGGAGGCGAGACAGGCGACGGACCGGATGGTCTAGAATCGGCCGTCCCTGAACATCCGCATCCGGAGAACCCGATGAAAACCGCAGATACCCCGTCAAAAACAGCATTCCAGTGGGACGATCCGCTGCTGCTCGAGGACTTGCTAAGTGACGAAGAACGCATGGTGCGTGACTCCGCGCGCGCCTACTGTCAGGACAAGCTGATGCCACGCATCATCGAAGCTAACCGCTACGAGAAATTCCACCGCGAGATCATGAATGAAATGGGAGAACTCGGCTTTCTCGGTCCGACCATTGACGGTTACGGTTGCGCCGGCGTCAACCATGTCTGTTACGGCCTTATTGCACGCGAAGTTGAACGCGTGGACAGCGGTTACCGCTCGGCGCTATCAGTCCAATCCAGCCTGGCGATGTATCCGATTTCCGCTTTTGGCAGCGAAGAGCAAAAACAGAAATACCTGCCCAAAATGGCCAGCGGTGAATGGATTGGCTGCTTCGGGTTGACCGAGCCCAACGCGGGCTCCGACCCTGCTGGCATGGCGACACGTGGCAAAAAAACCGACAGTGGCTATCTGCTTTCAGGCGCCAAGATGTGGATTACCAACGCGCCGCTGGCCGACGTGCTGCTGATTTGGGCCAAGGATGACGGCGGCGTAATTCGCGGCTTCATCCTCGAACGCGGCATGAAGGGCCTCAGCACGCCGAAAATCGAGGGTAAGTTCAGTTTACGTTCATCGGTCACCGGTGAAGTCGTGATGGACAACGTGTTTGTTCCCGAAGAAAACGTGCTTCCCGAAGTTTTGGGACTCAAAGGTCCGTTCTCCTGCCTCAACAAGGCGCGCTACGGCATCGCCTGGGGTGCGCTGGGCGCGGCCGAGTTCTGCTGGAATGCCGCACGCAACTATGCCCTCGAACGCAAACAGTTCGGCAGACCACTTGCTGCCAATCAGCTGATACAGCAGAAGCTGGTAAACATGCAGACCGAAATCACGCTGGGTCTGCACGCCGCTTTGCGTTTGGGCAGACTGGTTGACGAGGATCGCTTTAGCCCGGAAATGATTTCAATACTGAAACGCAATTCCTGCGGCAAGGCGCTGGACATTGCCCGCGTCGCCCGCGACATGCACGGCGGCAATGGCATATCCGACGAGTTTCACGTCATCCGTCATGTCATGAATCTGGAGGCGGTGAGCACCTACGAGGGAACCTACGACATCCACACCCTGATTCTCGGTCGCGCGCAGACCGGAATCCCGGCGTTCGGCTGAGTCATAGTCAACCGCCAAGAAAGAGGCGACCCACTTCGGGATTGGCGAGCAATTCGTCGCCGCTGGCGGCCATGGCAATTTCTCCGGACACCAGCACGTAGCCGATATCAGCAAACTCCAGCCCGCGCTTGGCGTTCTGCTCGACCATAATGATAGTCTTGCCTTCGCCCTTCTGCAGATCGGTGAGAATATCGAACACCATGTCGATGAACCGCGGCTCCAGGCCGATCGAGGGTTCATCGACCAGCAGCACTTCGGGCTCCATCACCAGTGCGCGTGAGATTTCCAGAAGGCGCCGCTCGCCGCCGGAAAGCACTTTCGCTGGGTGCTTGCGGCGCTGTGCCAGCCGATCATACTTGGCGAAGACCTTTTCCGCCCTTTCCTTAGCCTCGTCGGGGTGATCAAGCAGGAATCCGCCCATCCAAAGGTTTTCCTCGACGGTCATATCGGGAAACACCGACTTGTCCTGCAGGATATAGGCGATGCCCGCCTGTTTGAGTTTCTGATTAGCGCTGGAACGCGTAATGTCCTTTTTCTGCACCCCCTCGCCCACCACGATTTTTCCGCCAAAGATGTTGGTGAAACCGTAGATCGAATGAAGGATAGTCGACTTACCGGCGCCATTGGGACCGATCAGGCACAACGACTGTGCCTTGCCCACCTGCAAATTGAAGTCATGCAGGATTTCCATCTTGCCGTAGCCGGCGCTGAGGCCTTCGATCTCCAGATAGGGCTGGTTGTTGGCAAGCCGGGCCAGATCATCGTGGGTCACGCCGCTCGCCAGCTTCGAGGCCTGCTTGTTGACTTCCTCCACCGACATCACCACATCGACACTGCCCATGTGGTAACCGCCGGCGCGAGTTGCCTCCTTCTCTTTCTCGCGGGATTCAGCAGCCATCAGTGCGCTCCCAGGTATGCGTCGATCACGCGCTGGTCACTCTGGATTTTTTCCGGCTCCCCCTCGGCCAGCAATTCGCCATGCGCCAGGCAATAGATATGCTGCGCCATGTTCATGATGACGCGCATGTTGTGCTCGATGATGAACATGGTGATGCCGAACTCCTTGTTGGCCCTGTTGAGCCGGTCAATGAGGCCATTAATCAGCGTCGGATTGATGCCCGCAGTGGGCTCATCAAGCATCAATACCTTGGGTTCATTCATCAGCGCCATCGCGAATTCCAGCAGCTTCTGCTGGCCGAACGACAACGAACCCGCAGGAAGATTGCGCTTGGCGTAGAGCCCGACAAATTCAAGCAATTGCTCCGCTCGCTCCTGCGTCTTTTTGTTGTACCCGGAAAACATGTCGCTCCAGGTCGCATTGCGGTGAGGCACCGAAATCAGCATATTGCGCACACAGTCCATCTTGCCGTAGATGCGGGTCTGCTGAAACGTGCGCACAAGCCCCATGCGGGCAATACGTGGCACGGAGTAGCGGGAAATCTCGTTCCCCATGAACCTGATCGAACCGCCGTCGATCGGGTGATAGCCGGCGATCGAATTGAACAGCGTAGTCTTGCCAGATCCATTGGGACCGATCAAACCTGTGATGCCACCCTGCCTCACGGTCAGCGAAATATCGTGGTTGGCGACCACGCCGCCATAAGACTTGCTGACGCCCTGAACCTCGATGACGGCAGTAACCATTACGCCTCCTCCCGACTCGAGATCGTCGCGCGGCGATCCACCACCAGCCCGAAACGTTCAGGCCATTTTTCGCGCGCCCAGCCCATGATGCCCTGCTGGAAAAAGATGACGTTGATGATGATCAGCGCGCCCAGCGTGATCCACTGCCAGCCCAGGAGGTAAGTCCAGGTCACCTCCTTGATCACGTGAAAGAGCACTGCCCCGATGATCGGACCCCAGACCGTGCCCTTGCCGCCGAGGAGAACCATCAACACCATGAAAATGCCGAAGGTTGTGGTCGGGAAAGCCACTTCAAGCGGTTCAATGAATCCGGTCATGTTACCGAAAACCGCCCCAGCCATGCCGAGAAAAAATGCCGAAATACTCCACGCCACTGTCTTGTAACGCGTGGTGTGTATGCCCATCGCCTCGGCCTTGATTTCGTCGTCGCGAATGGCGTTCAGTGCCAGACCGAAGCGCGTCGATAGCAACCACTTCAGACTGGCGAAGGTCAGAACCGCCAGCACGAAGCAGATGTAGTAATAGAGCAGCGCGCGGGCGTCCGGCTCTCCCGGATACACCGGCAACGAAATGCCGCCGCCACCGCCAACATAGTCCCATGTCGCGATCAGTTCAGCTGCAGCCAGCGCGACGCCCAGCGTACCCAGCGCAAAGTACGGCCCGCGCAATCCGAACATGATCTGCCCAAAGATGATCGCAAACAGGACCGATACCAGGCCGGCGACAACCACACCAAGCGACAGACCGGCAAAATACTGCCCCAGCGTGAAATCCACCTTTACCGCCCCGAACGCAGCGGTGTATTCGGCGACATCGTAGTAGAGGCCGATTTGCGTGACCGCGCACAAATACATTCCGGCGCCGAAAAAGAAGATGTTGCCAAGCGAGTTGTAGCCCATCTGCCCGCCCTGCAGATCCCAGGTTTGGGAAAACAGGATCATGATCCACAGCAGCGCTAGCTGCAGCGTGTAAGCGGGGAAAACCAGCGGTGCAACAACGCCGGTGACTAGTATCCCGCCGAAGAGCAAAAGCGTATTTCCCTTCATTGCACCACCTGCCGGTGACGCGCCATCTGGATCTGCCGCCAGATCAGGATCAACACCAGCAACCCGACCACCGTAGCCTGCTGGAACTCGGCACCGAACACGAATCCGGAGTATTGCTCGGCGAAGCCGAGCCCGAATCCCGCTAGGATCACACCCGGTAGGTTACCGAGTCCGGCGGCTGTAACGATCACCAGCGAGCGAATGGTATGCGTGATCCCGAAGTAGGGCTGTATGACCCAGATCATCGAGATCAGCACGCCGGCAGCACCGCAAATCGCCGAATTCAGTGCAAACGTAAAGGCGTACACCCGGTCCGTATCAATGCCCATCACCTTGGCTGCGCGCACGTCCTGTGCTGTGGCGCGGATGGCCTGCCCCATGCGGCTTTTTTTCATAAACAGCACCACCAGGACAGCTAGGATCGCGGCAATGATCAGCGAGACCAGCTTCACTTCATTAACAGTCACCATTGCACCGAACCTCAGGATGTCCATGCCAGACTCCGCGGTTTTCACGTCTGAACCGAATACCAGGTTCATGGCCTGCGCCATCACGATTGCCAGTCCGAACGTCGCCAGCAGGGAAGTAAAAAGATCGCGGTCTACGATGCGACTGATAATCAGCCTGTAGGTAATCCAGCCGAAGATGAACATCACGACCACCGCAATCGGCAAGGCGAAAATCGGATTTAGCCCGAGTCCGGAAAGACTCACCGCAATGTAGCCGCCCAGGATCACGAAGTCGCCCTGGGCGAGATTCTTGATATTCATCACACCCCACACCAGGGCCATGCCGTAGGCCGCCAGGGCAAAGGTAGCGCCGATGAAGAGGCCGTCTAGCATCAGCTGGGCATTCAAGACAGGGGCTTCAATCAAAAGGGTCAGATTATCGAGCATGATCGACCTCAGATTATTTTGTCATGTACACGACTTCCCCCGCTCCCGCTTTGCACGGGAACGGGAGAGCAGTTTTCTCCTCGGAGACGGATCGAACCGCCTTATTTCGGCTTGCGCGGGTATTCCAGCTTCGACGAAGCCCACTTGGTCGGCGCAACGACGTTGTATTTGCCGTTCTGAATCTGGCGCAGCACCATCGGCTTGGCGACGTTGTTACCAGCGCTGGAGAACTTGATGTTGCCGTAGAACGTTTCCATTTTGGTCGCCGCCAGCGCGTCGCGCAGTTTTTCGGTATCAAAACTGTTGGCACGCTCGAAAGCGTCTTTCCATACCAGCACCGCCGCCGAAGCCTGTGCCGTTTGATACGGCACTGTTTTGTAGGTCGGATAAGCCGCCTTGAACTTCTTGTCGTAATCGCCTGAAGTACCGAAATACTTGTCCTTGTAAGTCAGCGTCTCGGACCACTGCGTGGGGCAGAGGATGCCGTTGGTGGCACCGCCGAACTGCTGCACGATCTTCCCGGACTCGCAGTGCGTCATGGCCACCAGGGGTGTATTGACGTTCATCTCCTTGATCTGGCGCGCGGCAGTGGTAGCACCCTTTTCATGCCCGGACACGACCAGAACGTCCGGCTTCAAGGCCTTGACCTTGGTCAGCGTCGCCGACATATCGCTCAGGTCGCGAGGCAATTTGTCATCGATCACGACTTTCATGCCGAACTTCTTAGCGTCCTCCAGCACACCTGCACGCACGTCCAGAGAAAACGGGTCGTTTTCAAAAGCCATTGCGAGCTTCACGTCGGAGGCCTTCTTGCCCCGCTTCTCCGCCAGCTCCGCCGCCAGCGCAATCGAGCTGGCAAGATACTGCTCCGAGGTCGAGAGCACGGCGAACATATAGCGATAACCCTGCGTGAACAGCGAGCGTGAAGCGCCCTCGGCTTCCACCATCGGAATCTTGTACTTTTCCGTCACCGGCGCAATGGCTTTGGTTAGACCCGAGCTATATGGTCCAAGCATGAACTTGACGCTGTCCTGCTTGATCAGGCGTTCGGCGAGCTGCGCGCCGCGGGCGGGCGTCGATTCGTCGTCGTAGTAAACGACCTTCAGCTTGTAAGACTTGCCGCCGACCTTGACGCCGCCCATCTCGTTGATACGATTGACGGCGAAATTGTAGCCGTTCTGCGCATTCACGCCATTACTGGAATACTTGCCGGTCAATGAGATGGCCGAACCGAGGATAATGGTGTCGCCTTCGACTTTGGCCGTAGCAGGCAAAGCAAAGGTAACCCCCAAGGCCAGCGCGGTGGCCATGAATGAGACTTTGGGGCGGCGCTTCAAAGCTGAGTTCATGAACTTCCTCCTATTAGATAATTAGCCTGCAGGGATCGCTGATTTAGCAACGCCGAAAGTTTCTCTCGTCGTCAAATTTACGCGACTTTTGTAGTTTGAATTTCATGATAACAAAAGAGTCCATGGCTTGGAAAAAGTTTCTTCAGTTTTTTATAACATATTGATTAATTGCTATTAATTTATTTTAGAATCTGTCTGACGATAACCAATTCGGTTGACGCCACCTCACCCCCCCCATCAAACAGCGACTGCCAGAACGGTAAACTTGCGTCACCCGGAAACCACCTATGATCAACATCCATCCCACAGGCGCCGCACTGGGCGCCGAAATCCGCAACGTCGATCTCTCACAACCCATGAATGACGGGCTGTTCAGTGCCATCGAAACCGCGATGCATGATCACGAAGTCATTTTCTTCCGTAACCAGAACATCACCCCGGAACAGCACATCGCGATCAGCCACCGCTTTGGCGAACTCGAACTTCATGTGCGCAAGGAATGCTGCAAGCCCGGATACCCGGAAATTTTCGTGGTCTCCAACATCATTGAAAACGGCAAGCCGATCGGAACCCAGGACGCCGGCCTGTTCTGGCACTCGGATCTCAGCTACATGGCTAAACCCAGCCGGGGTTCCCTGTTCTATGCGCGGGAAGTTCCCCGAGACGAAAGCGGAAATCCACTCGGTGACACTATGTTTGCCAGCACCACCGCAGCATGGAATGCACTGCCCGAAGAAACGAGAAACATTCTGGCCGGACGCAATGCCGTCAGCTCGTATGCCAAGGGCTATTACCGGGACCGCAAGAGCGGACCGCGCACGCCGCTCACCGAAGAACAAAAAGCACGAACGCCGGACGTTGAGCATCCGGTGATGCGCACACATCCATACAACCGGAAAC
>JAYOED010000062.1:1573-12716 GCA_038106575.1 Burkholderiales bacterium | reverse complement strand
AAGGTCAAGCAGGAATTTGGCGATGCGCGCTTCGGCACTGTCATTGGTCGGGTAGTGGAGTCTGCTAAAAAGCACGGAAAACATGTAATGACCACTATCGGCAACAAACCAGATGCAGATTATGGATGCGCAGTGATAGATCGTGGTGTGCATGCAGTGGTGCTCGGCACCGACGGCCATCTGTTTCTCGACGTCTGCCGGCACCTGAATGCAATCAAGGGAGCGGGCTGAGTTGGCTCATATCGTGAACAATACGGGCATGTCGAGGCGCGCTTGAGATAGAGTTACGTTTTTTGGCCGTGCCTCGATCCTACGGCCTACCTCTGGAGGACACATTCCGATGGGTCATACCATAGCCGAAAAGATTCTTGGCCAGCATGCGCATGGCAAGCCCGCGCAAGCCGGAGAAATCGTCGTTGCCAGCGTCGATTTTTCGATGATTCACGATGCGCGTGCCGGAAATGCGCTGAAAATGATTGAAAAACTGGGTGCCAGCAAAAAGGATTTCAGCCTGCCGTACGTCAAACGCACTGCACTGGTGCTGGATCATTATTCCCCTCCACCCAATATGGAGGCGGCAAATACCCACGTCGTAATGCGCGAGTTCTCTGAACGTCATGGCTCACCGCTGTATGACGTTGGTGACGGAATCTGTCATCAGGTTTTGCCTGAGGGCGGACACTTTACTTGCGGTGATCTCGTTGTCGGTACCGACACGCATTCAACGACCTACGGTGCGTTTAATGCCTTTGGTACCGGGGTTGAGGGTACCGACGTTTCGGCATTAATGCTGACCGGCAAGCTCTGGTTCCGGGTTCCTGAAACCATACACATTGAATTGAAGGGCGCACTGCAGCCCGGCGTCTGGGCGAAAGACGTGACGCTAACCATGCTCAAGCAGCTTGGCGCGGAAGGTGCCAACTATCGTGCGCTGGAGTATGTCGGGGATGGCGTTTCGGCGATGCATATCGATGATAGGATGACGCTGTCGAATCATGCCGCCGAGCTGGGAGCCAAGGCAGCGCTGCTGGAAGCCGATGAAAAAACTTTTGCCTGGCTGAAGGCGCACGGTGCAGCGACGCCAAAACCGGTGAAGGCCGACGCCGACGCGAAATATGCGCAGCGTATCGTCATTGATACTGCGGGACTTGCGCCCCAGGTTGCTCGCAATCACAACATCGACGATGTCATCGCCGTTCCGGATGTTACCGGACAGAAAATCAATGCCGCGCTGATCGGCACCTGTACCAATGGCCGCCTTGACGACATCCGCCAGGCCGCGGCGATCCTCAAGGGCAAGAAACTGGCTAAAGGTGTGCGTATGATCGTCACTCCGGCTTCGCGGGCGATCTATCTCGCCGCGATGCGTGAGGGGCTGCTCGAGATACTCACCGCCGCCGGTGCTTCGGTTGAGGCGGCAGGCTGCGGCACCTGTGTCAACATCACCGGTCATTACATCTCCGGTGACAAGCAGGTGGTCATTTCCAGTGCCAATCGCAACTTCAAGGGGAGACTGGGTAATCCCAACTCCGAAATCTGGATCGGCTCCGCAGCGACGGTGGCGGCGTCGGCACTGACCGGCGTGGTGACGGATGCGCGCACGGTCGCCGGCGGTAACTGGCGTGCCGCAGCGTAAAGAGGAATCGGGATCATGAAAATCATCAAGGGCAGCGCACGGGTACTGGGTAAGGAGATCAACACCGACATCCATTGCTCAAGCAAGTATCTTCCCGGCAAGGATGCTGCATACATATCTCAAGTGGCATTCGATCAGTTGTCGCCGGGGTTCGCCAAGGCTTTCAGGAAGGGTGATGTTATCGTCGCCGGTAAAAATTTCGGTATCAATTCATCGCGTGAGCAGGCGATACATATCATGCGTCTGATGGGGGTTGCCGCCATCGTTGCGCCTTCCTTCGGGCGGCAGTTTTTCCGCAACGCCATCAACAATGGTCTGCCGGTGATCGAATGCGATCTTGCGGGTGTGGCCGGTGGCGATGCTATCGAGGTTGATGCCGCAGCAGGGCGGGTTGCCGTTCCGTCCCGCAAACTCGTGCGCGAAGTACCGCCGCTGCCTGCTCCCGTTCAGGCACTGCTGCAGGCGGGTGGTCTGATCCCGTTTCTGCAGCAGCATCCCGACTGGAACCTAAAGGGGGTCTGATTGAGACAGGAAAAGCCGCGTGACGCCACACTTTCATTAAAAATCGGAGATCGTAATGAGTAAAAAACCAGGCGTACGGCAGCAGCTCCGCAAGCGGCTGACGGAAGGCGGAATGATCGTGGCGCCGGGGATCTACGATGCCTACGGTGCCAGGCTGGTTCAGCAGGCGGGTTTTCAGGCGGCCTACATGACGGGCAATGGTGTTTCGGCCTCTCTGCTCGGTCAGCCCGATGTCGGACTGATCGATCTCACGCTTTTTGCCGCTCATGCCCATCGCGCGGCAGCATGCATCGACATCCCGCTGATCTGCGACGCCGATACCGGCTACGGCAATGCCGTCAATGTGCGCCGCACCGTGCAGGAGTTCGAGAATGCCGGCGTTTCCGCCATTCACATCGAAGATCAGGTTTCTCCCAAGCGCTGCGGTCATCTTCCGGGTTCGCGACCGGTGGTGTCCATGGAAGAGCATGTCGGCAAGATCGAGGCTGCTGTAGCCGCGCGCAACGATCCGGATTTCATCATCATTGCGCGAACCGATGCGGCCAGTGGACTGGGTCTGGATGAAGCTATCCGCCGCGGCAAGGCCTACCGCAAGGCCGGCGCCGACGTGGTGTTCGTCGAACTGAAGAACAGCCCGACCATCATTGACGACCTGAAGCGTGTGACCGCCGAATCCGGTGCGCCCTGCCTGGTCAACATTGACGGCGGAGGCAAGCTTGGCGAGCTGACGGTCCCTGAAATCGAGGCGCTGGGATTTCGCATTGCCATCTTTCCGGGGCTGGGACGGGCGATTGCAGGTTATGCCATGCGCGAGGCATTTGGCGTGCTCAAAGAACAAGGGTCATTCAATTCGCTGCGCAGTCGCATGTTCTCGCTGAAGGAATACAACGAGGTGCTGGGCTTGAGGGTCGTGGAGGAGTGGGAGCAGCGCTACCTGGCAAATCGGCAATAAAGTGCATATATTTTTAACTATATGTTTTTATTGATAATTTAATAATTTTTCTCAAGCAGTAGAAAACGGAGTCGTGACATGGCTGTTGCTGCCAAATCCAGACGCAAGAGTGCAGTACCCAAACTGCGGGCGGTTAAAACCGACGCCAAGCCGCCGGTAGCGCAATTCGAATCATTGCAGCAGATTGCAGTGGCAGCGTATCGCAAGCTGCGGCCCGAGGTCTGGGATCACCTGGTGGGTGGCGCCGATTCGGAAACCACGCTCCGCCGTAACCGTGCCGGACTCGACGCGCTGGCGCTGCGTCAGCGCGTACTGGTCGACGTGCGCAACATTGATCTGCGGACATCGCTACTCGGCCAGTCGATGGCGTTCCCGGTTTTTCCAGCTCCGGTCGGCGGTTTCCTTAGCAAGGTGCATCCGGAAGGCGGTCCCGCAGTGGCACGTGCCGCGGTATCGCGCGGCACCCAGGCCTTCATCGCAACCGCGGCCAAGCCCAGTCTTGAAGCAACCCAGGCAGCAGTCAAGCAACCGCTGATCTTTCAGCTCTATGTGCGCGGTGACCGCGGCTGGGTTGAAGGCGTACTGGATCGCGTCAAGACGGCTGGTTATGGCGCACTGTGCGTCACCGTTGATCGCAATTATTACGGCCGCCGCGAGCGCGATCTGGTCAGCCAATTGCCGGTGCGCGAGGAGTTCGGCGATCAGTCATTCCAGGCGGCGCTGAACTGGAAAGATCTGGTGTGGATGAAAGAACGCGTCGGCCTGCCGCTGATCGCCAAGGGCATAGCCACCGCTGAAGATGCGGTGCTGGCCATCGAACATGGCGCCGATGTGGTCTACGTGTCGAATCACGGTGGACGCCAGCTCGATCACGCGCAGGGCAGCATCGAAGTGCTCCCGGAAGTCGTGAAGGCGGTGGGCAAGCGCGCGGAAATTGTCGTCGACGGCGGCATGCTGCGTGGTACAGATGTGGTCAAGGCATTGTGTCTCGGTGCGCGCGCGGTCGGCGTCGGCAAACTACTGGGCTGGGCCCTGGCTGCCGACGGCGAGGCCGGGGTCGCGCGTATGCTTGAACTGATGGAGGTCGAGGTGCGTACTGCAATGGGACTGATGGGGGTTACTTCCATCAAGCAACTGAATCCGGATTGGGTGCGTGGTGTGCCGGTGCTCGGTATGCCGAGTGCGGTCAGCGCCTATCCGATGCTGGCTGACGCGGTGCGACGCCACTCACTTTAAGAATATAAAGGGAATACAGTTTATGTACAAGATCGGGATACTGGAAGGTGACGATATCGGACTCGAAGTGGTGCCGGAGTGCGTCAAAGTGATGAAGGCAGCTGCTGCCAAGGCGGGTGTTCAGATTGATTGGCAGCTGCTGCCGATCGGGCGGCGCGGCCATGAAACTCACGGCCATACCATGCCGCAGCTTACCGTCGAAGCGTTGAAGCATGTTGACGGCTGGGTGCAGGGGCCCATCGGCCACAACGCCTATCCGCGCAACGATAACACCTGGATCAATCCGCCACTGCGCAAGAAATTCGAGTTGTTTGCCAACGTCAAGCCGGTGAGGTCCTATCCCAATCTGCCATCGCTGCACAAGGATGTTGATATTGTCTTCCTGCGTGAGACGACCGAAGGCATGCAGTCTGGCAGCGTGGTTTATGCCGGTACCGGTGAGTTCCAGCCCAACGAAGAAGTCGCGGTAGGTATGCGCGTGGTTACCCGTAAAGGCGCCAGCCGGGTTGCCAGGGAGGCATTCGAGATAGCGCGTACCCGTAAGCGCAAGAAAGTTACTGCGTTGCACAAGGAGCCGGTGTACCGGCTGGTGTGCGGCATGTTTGCCCGCGAATGCCGCGCAATGGCAAAGAATTATCCCGATGTCGAATTCGAGGAAGTGCTGATCGACGGTTTTGCGATGAAGGCGGTGATGCGGCCACAGCAGTATGACGTGGTGGTGACCACTAACCAGTTTGGCGACATCGTTACCGATCTTGGCGCGGGACTGGTCGGCGGACTGGGTCTTGCGCCGGGCCTGGTTGTTGGTGAAAAGCAGGCGATGGCTCAGGCAACCCACGGTTCTGCACCGGACATCGCCGGTAAGAACATCGCCAATCCGTACGCGATGATCATGTCCGGCAAGATGCTGTTTGAATGGCTAGGGCGCACACGCAATGATTCGAAGGCGACGGCTGCCGCGAAGCTAATCGATGCCGCAGTTGACAAGGTGGTCGCTGAATCGAAACACCTGACCGGTGATCTGGGCGGAAAATCCGGAACGACGCAGATGGGAGACGCGATTGCCGCAGGGGTTTGATGCATCGCGATAACGTTTTACAATGACGCTGTAGTATCAGTCGTGCGCAGACACGGCGAACTGCCCGGCATGGCCGGAGTCGCATTTGTTCTGGGACAGGGCCCCACGCGGGTTTTGCTCTCCAGTCCTGGGCCGCAAGCCAATAAAAATCTGAGCGAGGAGAACACATCATGCAAAGAGTTTCACATCTTGTTTTAACCGCGGCTTTTGCGGCCGCATTGGCCTGTGCGGGCCTGGCGCAGGCGGCATATCCTGACCGCCCGGTTCGCCTGATTGTGCCGTTTGCACCCGGCGGAGCGTCAGACTTCGTCGCTCGCATTATTCAGAACAAGCTGGGTTCAGAACTGGGTCAGCAGATTGTTATCGACAACCGTACCGGCGCATCCGGTTACATCGGCGTTGAGGTGGCTGCCGATTCGACCCCGGATGGTTATACCGCGCTGCTGGGTAATATCGGCACCATGTCTATCAATGCCTCGGTTTTTCCGAAATTCCGCGTCAAGCCGCTAAATGCCTTTATCGGCATCACGCAGGTGGTCGACGTGCCCGGCATGGTCGTAGTGCATCCATCGCTACCGGTAAAATCGATCAAGGATCTGATCACATTCGCAAAAGCGCGCCCAGGGCAGCTTAATTTCTCGGCTTCGGGTGCGGGTAGCAACTCCCGGCTGGCTTTTGAACTGTTCCAGCAGCAGGCCGGCACCAAGATCACGATGGTGCCGTACAAGGGCGGCGCCAGCGGAGCGTCTCTGGCCGTGGCGACTGGCGAGGTCCCGCTGACGATGCTGACTTCGGCTTCACTGTTGCCATACGTACGGCAGGGGAGGATGCGCGTGCTGGCCGTCGTTGCGCCTCAGCGGTTAGATGCAGTGCCTGATGCACCGACGATGAAAGAACTTGGCTTTCCGGATCACGTGGTTGGTTCCTGGCAGGGTGTTTATGTACCCAAGGGCACGCCGAGCTCGGTGGTTGACCGGCTGTTCCCTGCTGTCGTCAACACCATGAAGGATGCGACGGTGATCAAGCGGCTGGGTACTGCAAGCTCGGCGGCCATCGTCAGCAAGTCGCCGGAGGATTTCCGCAAGTTCTGGCAAGCTGAACACAATCGCTGGGCAAAAGTCGTCAAAGACGTCGGCGCTGTGGCACACTGATCCTGGCGTCTGCAGGCCTTGAATACCGGCGCAGCGCGTTTGTCCCTCGGGGCAGGCTCACTGCGCCGTTCTTTTGGATTGCTGGATGTGACGCTTTCGGAAACGGTCCGTTGATGAATTTGAATACATGATGATTTGTAACTGGCGAACGCTGATTCCCGTTGTTCTGACCTGCTGCATCAGCAATGCGGCTTCAGCCAAGCTCCCGCCGCCGCCTGCACAGGATCCGGCCAAGGCTGCTCAGTCCAAGAAACGGGCGGCGGAACGGGCGCGGCACGAATCCAAAGCGCTGGACAAGGCGCAGGACAGGGCGGTCGAATATTACCGCCGGCATCATCTGGGTATTGATACTGCTAAAGGAAAACGCGTTCCGCGAGTCAGTATTGAAAGACTGTCGTGTAAGCTCGGCACTGAAGACAGGCACGCCCGTATTGCCGTCGAACTTGTCAGCGGGCGCGTCAAAAGCATCGCCTATTATTCCAAATGGAAACCGCGAACCTGTTCACTTTACATTGTCCGTGATGATGCCTTCAGCCAGTGGAAAGACGCGGCCGGTGTGACGGTGGTGACGCTGAACGAAGACAAGGGCGCATTTCTGATCAACTACGGTCAGCGCGCGGTCAAGTTCCTGTTTCGGAATATCGACCGCGAACGGTTTTGCGGGATGGTAGGCAAGATCACCGGCAGCCTGACGGTCTCTCTTGGGCGCGACCGCTGCAAGCTGTAAGGTGTGATGGACGAGGGCCCGGCATAGCAGGCTGTTTTTTTGCCCTGCCGGCGCGGTTTCGCTGCAGTCAGCTGTTTCCCGAGATCAGCTTCAGACCGAATATGCCGGGGATAATCAGTCCGATGCAGGCAAGGCGAGCGACGGTCGCCGGTTCGGAAAACAGCACGATGCCGAGGATGGCGGTGCCGATGACGCCTATGCTGGTCCAAACTGCGTAACCGGTTTCAACCGAAATCGATTTCAGTGGCAGCGCCAGCACCCAGACGCTGCCGATCATTGCGAGGACGGTGATGATGCTGGACAGTGGCCGACTGAAACCCTCGTTGTATTTAAGTCCGATGGCCCAAACCATCTCCATCAAGCCTGCAACCAGCAGCAGCTACCACGCGGTAGACATTTTCAGACCTTTCAGGCAGGCTTGCTCGCGCGGTACTTATCATAAAGCACGCCTTCTGCGAACAACGTGGCGATATCGTCGCTTCCGTAATCGAGTTCGCGCACGGTTTCTTCGGTATGCTGGCCCAGCCAAGGCGCCGGCTGGCGGATGGCGGTTAGTTCGCCGGTTGATTTGACC
Organism: Burkholderiales bacterium; assembly: GCA_038106575.1. GTDB lineage: Bacteria > Pseudomonadota > Gammaproteobacteria > Burkholderiales > SG8-41. The sequence continues at coordinate 4,840 of JAYOED010000062.1, read as the reverse complement.
GGAAGCCCCAGTGATTTCATGCGGCCGATTTTCGGATGATCGAGTTCGACGACCATGTTGCGCGCTTTGATGTGAGGGTCGTCGAGAATCTGTGCATAGGTATAGACTGGACCGCCGGGTACGGCCGCCTCGTCGAGTTTTTCGACCCAGTGCGCAGTCGGTTTGGTTGCAAACACTTTCTCGATCTCGGTCTCCAGGACGTCAATGTTTTTCAGCCTTGAAGGCAGGTCCTCAAAGCGCGGATCGATCAGCCATTCGGGCTTGTTGCAAGTGATGGTACAGAAGTTGTTCCACAGCTTGTTGTTGTTGGCTCCGACCGTGACGTAGCCGTCCTGGGTCTTGTAGGCCTGATAGGGGGTGGAGCGGCGGTGGCGCGTTCCGGTCGCCAGCGGTTCTTCTCCGCCGCCGAAATAAGCGCCGGATTCCCAATGTGTCCATGCGAGACCAGCTTCGAGCAGCGAGGTCTCAAGATACTGGCCCTTGCCACTTTTGAGCTTGCCGATGTAGGCGCCAAGGATGCCGTAAAGCGCGGTGACGCCGCTGGAGATGTCGTTCATCGCGATGCCGACCTTCGCCGGACGGCCGCCGGGATAACCGGTCATCATCATGATGCCCGACATGCCCTGCGCGACGATGTCGAAACCGCCCTTGTGACCGTAAGGACCGGTCTGGCCGAAGCCCGACATCGAGGCGTAAATGACGCCGGGATTGATGGCACTGACGGTCTGGTAATCGATGCCGAGTTTTTTGACGACGCCGGGACGGAAATTTTCAGTGATGATGTCCGCTTTCGCGGCGAGCTTCATAAATATTTCCTTGCCGCGAGGATCCTTCATGTTGATGCCGATGCTTTTCTTGTTCCGGTTGAGCACGGCGAAACAGTAGGATTCACCGTTGACCTTGGGTTCAAATCTGCGAGATCCGTCACCTTCGGGAAAATTTTCGACCTTGATCACGCTGGCGCCCATGTCACCGAGCACCATAGTACAGTAGGGGCCGGCCATGACGGTGGACAGATCCAGCACGGTTACACCTTCGAGAGGTAATGCCATTTAAGACTCCATTGAGTGATGCGGCACCGCGTCAATCGCGGTAATTCTTGCACTTTGGAGTCCATTTTATATCCCGTGACCAGATTGCTGTGAATTCGTGATTGATCACAGGTAAGTTTTGCAGGGATAATGTCTCCGTTGTGTATCGATATATCAATGAGGAGAGCAGGGATATGAACAACAAATTCCGACTGGGGCTTGTCTTACTGGCGGCCACGCTGACGATGCCACTGACGGCGATTGCGCAGAATTTTCCGGAGAAAGCAGTCCGCGTAGTCATCGTATTCCCGCCGGGCGGTTCGAATGACGTGACCGGTCGCATCGTGTTCCAGAAGGTGGGGCAGCTGGCCGGTCAGCAATTCATCATCGACAACCGCGGTGGGGCTGCCGGGTCTATCGGTTCCGAGATCGTTGCGAAAAGCCCTGCTGATGGTTATACCGTGATGGTACAGTCGACGACCCACGTCGCGAACGCACACCTCTACAAGAAGCTGCCTTACGACGTTCTTAAAGATTTCATCGGCCTTACCGCGCTCGCGCGTCAGGTAGGTATGTTAGTAGTACACCCGTCGCTGCCGACCAAGACCGGCAAGGATTTCATCGCACTTGCGAAAAAACGTCCCGGGGACATCGTATACGGCTCAGCGGGAAACGGCAGTTTCGTGCACCTATCGATGGCGTTGATGGCATCGATGGCCGGAATCAAGATGATCCATGTGCCGTATAAGGGCGGCGGTCCGGCCAGCACGGCTCTTGTGGGTGGTGAAACGCAGGCCATGCTGGCAACGATCGGCTCTCTGGTTCCGCATCTTAAGGCTAAGCGAATCAGGCCGCTGGGTGTCAGCTCAGATACGCGTACGACCCAGTATCCGAATGTGCCCACCATCGCTGAATTTGTTCCGGGTTACGAGTTCACGGCGTGGGTAGGCTCCTTCGTTCCCGCCGGAACGCCGAAGAATATAGTTGGCGCTCTAAACAAGCTAATCGTCAAGGCGCTGGCTGACCCCGGTGTCTCCGAGAAGCTTACTGCTGCCACGCTGGATCCGATGCCGATGTCACCTGAGCAATTCGCTTCGCGAATTAAGTCTGACTACGATAAGTATCAAAAGGTCGTCAAGCTCAGTGGAGCTCGCATCGATTGAGATATTCTGCGGGGTTGTTCCGTAAAAGCCGGCGTCTGCCGGCTTTTTCATTTGAACGAATGAAGGTGATAAATCATGGATCTTGGAATTACGGGAGAAACTGCGCTAGTGATTGGTGCCAGCGAGGGCATTGGATTTGCTAGTGCTAAGGCATTGCTGGAAGAAGGCGCAAATGTCCTGATTTGTTCGCGAAACGCAGAAAAGCTAAAACAGGCTGCAGTGCAGCTTGAACAGTCCGCCAAACGCACGGTGAGATGGTTTGCGGCCGACGTGACAAAGGCAACACAGGTAAACTCGCTGCAGAAATGGCTGGCCAATGAGGCGCCTGCACTTGATATTCTGGTATCCGCGGTGGGTGGCAGCCAGCGTGCGTTATTCGATGAGTTAGATGATGCGGCGTGGTATGCAAATTACGAATTTAACATCATGGGTACGGTACGCGCGGTACGTGCAGCGCTGGAGCCTCTCAAGAAGTCTGCCAAGGGGGGGCGCATCGTCATACTCGGAGCAGCCGGACCGCGCATGCCCTATCCGAACCAGCTTGTGTCGAATGTTCATAAGGCGGGTCTGATCGCGCTGGTGAAGACCCTGGGTGCGGAATTCCAACCTTACAACGTTCGCGTGAATTCGGTTTCCCCCGGCCGCACGATGACTAGTTTGTGGACGAAGCGCATTGATGTGCTGTCAAAAGAGCGCGGTGCGTCAGCCGAAGAAATTGTTCACGAGTTTTCACACGAAATCCCGATGGGTCGTTTCGGGAGGCCGGACGAGATTGCTTCGATGGTGGTGTTTCTAGCCTCCCACAGGACCAGTTACGTTACCTGTCAGTCGATACTGGTCGATGGCGGTATCGCACGCGGCCTCGTCTGAATTTAATAGTAAGGGTGTCCGTATCGTGGCCACCACAGCAGTTTTTCGGGTTGCCGCGAGTGCCTGTTTTCGGCATTATCGGGAGTTGTCGTTCCAAACGCCCGCGAGTGGCCATTCCACTACAGATCAAGGACTCAACGCATCATGTACGACTTGCAACTTACGCCTGAACAAATCGAATTCCGTGATGCTATCCGTGATTT
>JAYOED010000062.1:0-1563 GCA_038106575.1 Burkholderiales bacterium | reverse complement strand
GTCTCGAACCGTTCGAGAAGCCGCTGTTGACTGATTTTCTCGACCAGTTGTCGCAGATGGGATTGCGCAGCCTTGCTTTGCCCGAGGAGGCTGGCGGCGCCGGCACTGACCTGTTGACCTCCTGCGTGCTGCTGGAGGAGATCGCAGTCGGCGATGTCGATCTGGCCGTGGTGCTGGGGGAAACATCGTTGCTGGCGCGCGAGATACACGCCGCGATGAACGACGCTCAGCGCAAGCGCTGGTTGCCGAAATTCGAAGGTAGTGACCGTTTCCACCTAGCGTTGATTGCCCGTGACATCGATATCGGTCGCGGCTGGAGCTATTACCAGGGGTTGCCTGAAGACGATGCGCCTGTCGGCACGCCCGATGTGTCCGCGAAGCGCGACGGCGAGGGCTGGGTGATCAACGGACTGGCTCCTTTCGTATCGAATGCGCCGGTTGCCGGGCTCTTCGTAATACAGGCGAAGATCGAGGGCGAGGACGGTACGGTCACTGTTTTGATCGGAAGCGAGGCTAAGGGGCTGTCGATCGACCAGGGCTTGCCGGCTTTTGGCGAAGGTGGTGCCCATTCGCGCTGGGGACATGGGGCGATTGCCTCGGTGACGCTTGAGGACTGCAAGGTCCCGGCGGAAGATGTCATTGCCGACGATGCGGCACGGCGCATGCTGCATGGAGACCTGGGCGCCCGGCGCATGACGCAGATGACCGCGATTAACATCGGTGTCTCACGCGCAGCCTACGAGGCGGCCGTCGATTACGCCAAGATGCGCTGGCAGGGCGGGCGCCATATCGTCGAGCACCAGGCGATTGGCATGAAACTCGCCGATGTCGCGATCCAGCTCGAAGCGGCTCGCGGGCTGGCGCTGAAGGCGGCCTATATCGCCGATCATCCCGAAGCGGTCAACGAACGCAGCGTCAACGACCTGCCATGGCATGTCGTTGCGCGTACTTTCGCGGCCGAATCGCTGCACCGGGCGACGCTGGAGGCGACGGAATGCTTTGGCGCGATGGGTGTCATGCGCGACATGCCGTTGCAGAAATACGTGCATGACACCCTGGTCATGAAACATTCGCTTGACGCCGATCTGGCGTCACCGCTGGTGGTGGCTGAGGCGGTGGCTGGTTATCAGCGCTGACTTTAATAAAAATTAATAAACATTTGATTTAAAACGCTTTAACAGGAAATCAGAATGGATTTTTCACTGAATGAAGAGCAGCGCCACTGGCAAATGGAGGCGCGTAAATTCGCCGAAGAGGAAGTGCGTCCGATATCTCTGGCGCGCGACCAGATTGCCGATCCGAAGGCGACCTTCGACTGGCAAATCATCAAAAAGGGATCGGAACTGGGTTTCCGCACCCTGGCCGTGCCCAAGGAGTGGGGCGGGCATGAAGCCGATTTCGTCACTCAGGCTCTGGTCATGGCCGAACTGGCACGGGGCGACAGTTCAGTGTCGAAGACCTTCAGCCAGTGCTGGAAATGGAGTCACCTGATCGCGGCTTCATGCACCAAGGAACAGAAGGAGCGTTTTCTTAAGCCGTTTATGGCTGACCACGGTTTTGTGC
>JAYOED010000061.1:6179-13187 GCA_038106575.1 Burkholderiales bacterium | reverse complement strand
ACGTCCCTCCCCCCCCCCTGTGGACACGCCCGCCGACTGCCATTGCCATCATCATGCCCTAGAAAGAGTAAGATAAAGCAACACCCGCAATGCAAAAACTAATACGGCTCTAAAGAAAATATAACCACAGGCGGGGTTTTAGGGCATTGCCGGAACCATAATAAATGGAGGAACACCATGAAAACATTGTTGAAGTCAGCAACCGTCGCCCTGCTGTTGAGCATGATGTCTGCGGCAGCATTTGCGCAGACATACCCGTCGAAACCCGTTCGCATGCTAATCGGTTTCGCTCCCGGCGGCGGCACCGACATCATTGGCCGCATCGTTGCTCAAAAACTTGCTGAATCGCTGAAGCAGCAGATCCTGGTCGACAACCGCGGTGGTGCCAGCGGCCAAATTGCTGCTGAACAGCTTGCCAAAGCGCAACCTGACGGCTACACCATTATGATGGCGCACATCGCCGCGCTGTCAATGCTGCCCAGCCTGATTCCCAACCTCCCGTATGACCCGGTACGTGACTTCGCGCCGGTGAGCCTTGCAGCAATCAGCCCAAACCTGGTCACTGTACATCCATCGCTTCCGGTGAAAAACATCAAGGAACTCATCGCGCTTGCCAAGGCGCGTCCGGACCAGCTGCACTACGCCTCACCGGGCGCGGGCACGGTCCAGCACTTTGCCGGTGAAATGCTCAACCGCCAGGCCAAGGTCAAGCTGGTGCATGTGCCATACAAGGGCGCCGGCCCTTCAATGGTCGACCAGATCGCCGGACACGTCGAAATGGGTTTCGACGTGGTGCCCGTCGCATTACCGCACATCAAGTCTGGCAAGCTCCGCGTACTCGCTGTCGGCTCAGACCAGCGGACATCTCTGCTTCCCGATGTGCCAACCGTTTCGGAAAGCGGTGTTGCCGGCTTCAACTTCAGCACTTGGTGGGGCATCGTCACGCCCTCGGCAGTGAACAGGAACATCATCACGCGGCTGCATTCAGAAACGGCAAAAGTCATGCGCGACGCAGGCATCAAGTCCAAGATACTGCAGAACGGTGCCGAAGCTGTCGGCAATACGCCCAACGAATTCGCGGCCTTCATCAAGGCTGAAAAGGACAAATACGCACTGATTGCCAAAGCTGCCGGCATCCGACTGCGCTGAGATTTTCTTCTTGGAAAGGGCGCGTTTATTAGCGCCCTGTTATTGCAGCCAGGTGCTCAGACCACGCGGATGTTCTTGAACTGCCAAGGGTCCGAAGGGTCAATATCTTCCGGAAAAGGATGGTTGCGTCCCTGCAGCGGCGTCCAGTCGGAATAGGCACCAACTACCTGGCCCAGGTAGGGATTGGCGATTTCCAGCACGCGGCGGTAATCGACATCGTCAGGATCGATGATCCCGGCCGCCGGATTTTCCATCGCCCACACGATGCCGCCGAGTACGCCGGCCGCCACCTGCAGGCTGGTGGCGTTGTTGTAGGGCGCAAGCCCGCGCGCCTCCTGTATCGACAGCATTGATCCATACCAGTAGGCACCACGCTGGTGTCCCAGCAACAGCGCACCGAGCTCGTCCACACCGTCGGTGATCTCGTCGAGGTAAAGACGGCGCTGCTCCTGGCCTACCCAGTTGCGTCCTGCCAGTTCATGCACCGACAGCACGGTGTCGTCGCAGGGATGGTAGGCGTAATGGCAGGTCGGCCGGTACATCACTTCCCCGCCTTTTTTCACGGTGAGGTAGTCGGAGATGGAAATCGCCTCTCCGTGGGTTATCAGCAGTCCGTGAAAAGCACCTGCCTTTGGCGTCCAGGTGCGTACCTTGACCGAGGCTCCGGGCCGGTTGAGATAGATTGCAGCCTTGCAGCCGTAGTCGTGCTCATGCCCGTCTGGCGGAAAATGCCTTTCATGCGAGCCCCAGCCCAGCTCGCAAGGCTGTGAACCCTCACCGATGAAGCCGTCGACCGACCAGGTGTTCACGAACTCGCCGACCCGCTTGCGAGGCATCGCCACCTGAGTATCGCGCTCCGAGCAGTGTATGGACTTCACGCCCAGTTCCATCGCCAGCTGCGCCCATTCCGCCCTGGATTTCGGAACATCGCCACGCCCCAGGATGTCTTGAGACAGGTTGACCAGCGCCTGCTTGACCCAGTGTGAAATCAGGCCAGGATTGGCGCCATGAGTCGGGATTATGGTTGGCGCGTCCGGAAATTTTTTGCGCAGGGCGAGTACTTCCTCGCGCTGGCCGTAATTGGAACGGTAAGTCGCTGATACCGATTGGTCAGTGTAGCCACCGGCCCAGGGCTCGATGCAGGAATCGGTATAGAGTGTCCCTTTTTCGCAGCACAGTTCTATGATAGCGGCACTGGCCACATCAACCGACAAATTGATCAGAAGGTCGCCGCGCGCTATGCGCGATTCCAGAACCTCGCGGTAATTCCTTCGTGTCAGCGGATTGACCTCGTAGCGGACACCAAAGGCTTCAGCTTCCTTACGTCCGCGGTCGTGGCCGGTAATGATAGATATGCGGTCCCTCGGCATGTCGATGTGACGCAGCAGTAGCGGTAGCACTCCCTGGGCCACGGAACCGAAACCTATGAATACGATCCTTCCGTCGAATTTGAAATATTTCTTGTCTGCCATTTCATAAACTGGTTTTGTTTTAATTGGGTGTCAGGAGTGTAGCAACTTTTATGCAAAAACATAACCCGAAGCAGCCCGTAAAAGTAGAGCCCGAGCCATCGTGCGCACCGCCCCGGCAGGCTTGCCGTCTGAAGCTATAATGACCAAACAAACCGGGCCGCACGATCATGACGGCAGCCGGATGCGAACAAGGGATTCCGCATGTCCGCCACCAACAAACCCGCTAACTCCTCGGCATCCGAAACTGTTGCTGCCCTCGTAGCGCGCGCGCGCGCAGCCCAGGCTGCGATCGTCAACTATTCGCAAGCGCAGCTGGACGAACTCGCTGTCGCCGCCGGCTGGGCAATCATGGAGCCATCGCGCAACCGTACATTGGCTGAAATCGCCGTCCGCGATACCGGGCTCGGAACTGTCGAGGACAAGATTAACAAGAATCACCGCAAGACACTGGGACTTCTTCGCGACATCAAGGGAGCAATCTCCACCGGCGTGCTGGTCGAAATTCCGGAATTCGGCATCACCGAGATCGCACGTCCGGTCGGCGTGGTTGCAGCTGTCGTACCTTCGACCAACCCCGGCGCCACGCCAGCCAACAACATCATCAACGCGCTCAAGTGCGGCAACGCGGTGATCCTGTCGCCCTCACCCAAAGGTTTTTCGACCTCGTCCAAGCTGATCGAATATATCTATGCTGAATTCGAACGCATCGGCGCGCCCAAGGATCTGGTTCAGACACTGCCGCATCCGGTCACCAAGGAATTGAGCCAGCAGTTGATGAAGCAGGCCGATCTGGTTGTCATCACCGGCTCCCAAGCCAACGTGCGCGCGGGCTACTCCAGCGGCACGCCGGCGCTAGGCGTCGGTGCCGGCAATGTCGCGGTGATCGTCGACGACTCCGCTGATCTCGACGATGCCGCGCAGAAAATCATGCGCTCCAAGATCTTCGACAATGCCACCAGCTGCTCTTCCGAGAACAGCGTAATCATTCACGCCGCAGTCTACGACGAGATGATCGCAGCACTGACCCGTGCTGGCGGCATATTGCTGGGCATGGACGACAAGGCTTTGCTGCAAAACGCGATGTTCCCCGGCGGCAAACTGTCGCCGGCAGTCACAGCGCAATCGGTGAAACGCATCTGTGAAGTGGCGGGATTAAAACGTCCTGAACAAATCAACGCAAAATGCCTGATGGTCGAAGAGAGCGGCACCGGCAAGTCTGCGCCGTTCTCGGGAGAAAAACTATCGCCAGTGATAACGCTCTATAAGGCGCGCGACTTTAACCATGCCTTCACCATCATGCGCGACATCTACGCGTATCAGGGCAACGGCCATTCCTGTGGTATACACACAAAGAATAGTAAAAATATTCAAAGACTTGGAGTGGAAATGACCGTTTGCCGCGTCATCGTTAACCAGGCCCATGCCATCGCCAACGGCGGCAATTTCGACAACGGCCTGCCGTTCTCGCTGACCATGGGTTGCGGCACCTGGGGCCGCAACAGCTTCTCGGAAAACCTGAACTACAGACACTTCATGAACACCACGCGCATCGTGCGTGTCATTCCGCCGCGCGAGCCTTCAATGGACGACATCTTCGGCGCTTATTGCAAGAAATACCGCGCGTAAGTTCCGCGCAACATCCGCAGGGAAGATCGATGCGTACCATCCGCCACCTCGTCGATACGCGCGCCGCCGAGCAACCCGGGGCGACATACCTGATTGCTCCGGAAACCGGTGTGACGATGTCATACATGCGGTTACGGCAGGATTCGGTCGACCTAACCAGATACCTGCTCGGCATGGGCCTTGTAAAAGGCGATAAGGTTGCACTGATGCTGCACAACAGCTACCAGACCGCGCGGCTGCTGATCGGGGTGATGTACGGCGGCTTCATGGTCGCGCCCCTCAACCTGCTGGCGCAGCCGTCCCAACTGGCCTACGTCCTCGATCACTCCGATACCAAGGTAGTGTTCACCAGCGAGGAATTTGCAAAACGGCTGCAAGCCGCTCTGAAGGGCATTCAGCGTGAAATCAGTGTCATTGCCATCAACCCGGACGCCACAGAAATTTTCAATCGCAAGTCGTTGCCGGATGCCACGCTACCCGATGTCGCAGAAGCCGATGATGCGCTGCTGATGTACACCTCGGGCACCACCGGCACACCCAAGGGCTGCGTACTCTCCAACCGCAGCGTGGCTGCCGGCGGCGAATTCACCAGCTCCGCACATAAACTCACCGCACAGGATCGGGTGCTTTGCGCGATGCCGCTTTATCACATCAACGGCCAGATCGTGACCACCGTCGCCCCAGTCTCGCACGGCGGCAGCGTGGTAATGCCGAATCGTTTCAGTATCAGCAACTACTGGGAACAGGTCACGCAATATCACTGCACCTGGATCAACGTGGTACCGACCATCATCGCCTACCTGCTCAATGCGCCGGATCCACGCGAACGCGGGCTCGATATTTCACGCGTCAAATTCTGCCGTTCGGCCTCGGCACCGCTGCCGCCAGAACTGCACCGTGCCTTTGAGGACAAGTTCGGCATCGGCATCATCGAAACCTTCGGCATGACCGAGACCAATGCCCCCTGCTTCACCAATCCCTACGATCCAAAAAAACGCAAAATCGGCAGCCCTGGAACCGCCTACGGCAACGAAGCGAAGGTCATCGACCCGAACAGCGGCCGCGAACAACCGCGCGGGACGCCTGGCGAACTGATGGTTCGCGGAGACAACGTGATGACAGGCTACTACAAGGATCCGGACAACACAGCAAAAACACTCGAGCCCGACGGCTGGATGCACACGGGCGATGTCGGCTACATGGACGAGGACGGCTTCGTGTTTGTCACCGGCCGCATCAAGGAACTGATTATTAAGGGCGGTGAAAACATCGCGCCGCGAGAGATTGACGAAGCGCTTCTCAAACATCCCGCCGTGCTCGAAGCGGCAGCAGTCGGCATTCCAGACGCCAACTACGGGCAAGACATCATGGCCTGCGTGGTACTGAAACCGGGCGAAACCTGCAGCATCGAAGATCTCGCAGCATTCTCCCGGCAGGAACTCGGCAAATATAAAGCTCCAAAAATCATCAAGCTCGTCACTAAACTGCCTAAAGGGCCCTCGGGCAAGGTGCAGCGGCTCAAACTGCTGGACGACTGATCTCCACGCGTAACCGCAGCATCGCCGTTACACACTGTTACACAACAAACGATTGAACCCTGCAAGTGCATCCCGCATCTATGAATGACAGGTTGCGCTCGATCGCGACCGGGAGGAGTTGATAACGCTTACCGTTCGCGGCCAGCCGGTTGATTCCAGATTCCCGCGCCTGCGCGCCCGAAGCCGGACAACACAGCGGCGGGCAACGCATGGCGGAACAGCACGCGCGCATGCAAGGCCTCCAGGGCGGACAGGGCAAAGGACCCCACGCCAGTCACGGTCAGGACCAGAATCCTGAAAACTGCCCGATTCAAGGCACTCCGAAAGCCTCCTGAAGCAGCACGGTCGCCGTCGGCAACGATGGCGTCCATTTCAACCGCTACAATGAACACTCATTCATAAAACTTCCGATTATGTCCAAACCGAACTTTTCCCGACGTCACACCCTGGCGCTAATCGTTCTGTCCGCGTGGTCACTGGCCGTACCGGCACAGACCCACCATACCCATGAACATCGCTTTCAGGACGCAGGTCATTGGGCCATGATTTTCGACGATCCTGAACGCAATGCCTGGCAAAAGCCGCATGAAGTGATCCAGGCACTGAAACTTAAACCCGACGCAATCGTCGCCGACATCGGCGCTGGCACCGGCTATTTTTCGATGCGCCTCGCGCACATGACGCCGCAGGGCAAGGTCTACGCGGTCGACGCCGAACCGGACATGGTGAAATATCTGGCTGATCGCGCCGCAAGAGACAAGCTCAAAAATGTCATTGCCGTGCAGGCCCAGCCCGACAATCCGAGACTTCCGGAAAAAGCCGATCTGATCCTGCTAGTCGACGTCTATCACCACATCGGCACTCGGGAACGGTACTTCCGCAAGCTGCGCGAATCGCTGAAACCAGGCGGACGGCTAGCCGTGATCGACTTTACGATGGAAACCCGTCGCGGCCCGCCGCCTACAGGACGAGTCGCACCCGATGTCGTGAAAAAAGAAATGCAGAACGCAGGCTATGTAATCGGGGTAGAACACAACTTCCTGCCGGACCAGTATTTCCTGGTGTTCACGCCCCGGAGCTGATCCGGCCGCCGGGAACTTTAATCCCGTTTTCAGGTCTCCGATTGCAGGCCAAGTAAAATCTTCCTAAACTGTCATTCATGAGATTCCTGCGCATCATCATCACTGCACTACTGATCGCCACCCTGCCCGTGCAGGTGCTGG
>JAYOED010000061.1:0-6169 GCA_038106575.1 Burkholderiales bacterium | reverse complement strand
CGCCTCCTCCGCGAAGACCTCGATCTTGTCGGCGGCGTCGTGGGCGCCGGCTGCCAGCTGCAATAACGCACATGCCCACCACCAGGATCACAGCCATGCCGGACAGGGGCACTATAGCCACCACGGCGATTCCATGCAGCACGACGACGGCTTACCAACCGATACGGCCAGCGGCCACTCCTGCTGCCACCAGGTCTTCTCCGGTGTCACCACAACGGATATCTCTGGAACCCCGGTCACACTATGCAGCGTGACCGCCCGCTTGCGATCACTCGCCACGCTCTACATCCCCGAACTTCCCCAGCGCCCCCCGCGCTCCTGATTCCCGCTGTTGCAGGCGCACGTCGGCGCATTGCGCGGCGCGTGTCGTTGCGGACGTCGCCGTCCGCGCCTTTCACGGGAGTTACCATGCAGTCCAGAGTTTTGATGACGCTGTGCGGCGCATTTTGTGCGCTGGTATGGCTGCCGGTCAGCGCACCGGCGCAGCAGCACCCTGCGGATCCGCAGGCGGCCACGCCGCCCGCGGCCCACCGATCCGCCCTTGAAGGCTATCGCGCATTTCGCGATGAAAAACCCCTGTCGTGGCGGGAAGCCAACGACGAAGTTGGCCGCGTCGGTGGACATCTCGGCCTGTTCGGCGGCAAACATGCCGGTCATGGCAACACCAAGCCGGAAAAACCGCTGACTGCTGGAGAAAAAAAATGAATTGCCTCCACCGATTGCTATTTGCCGGACTGCTGATTGTAATTGGCGGATGCGCCACATTCTCGGAAGACGGCGGTAGCGGCGCCATCAACCACAGCCTGGCCGAGCGCGGCATCCAGAAAAGTCTAACCTGGATCAAGAATGACCGCGATGCCGCCCAAGTACGCGATCGCATCACTGCCCTGCTGAAACAGCCGCTCAGCGCGGACAGCGCAACCGAAATCGCGCTGATCAACAACCGCGGGTTGCAGGTACGTTATGCCGAACTCGGCATCGCAGAAGCCGATCTGGTACAGGCAGGACGGCTGCGCAACCCCGGCTTCTCATACGGCAGGTTGCACCGTGCCGAAGAAGTCGAATATGAACGCGCGTTCATTTTCGACCTGCTGGGTTTGCTGACGATGCCGTTACGCACCCAGATCGAGCGCGAACGCTTTGCGCTGGCTCAGGGCAGCACTGCAGCTGAAATCCTACAGATCGCTGCTGACACCCGCCGTGCATGGATCAATGCCGTCGCAGCTCAGCAAGCCGCGCACTACGCAGAGCAGGTCAAGGCCGCAGCCGAAGCCGCAGCGGAACTGGCGCGGCGCATGGCGGCAGTGGGCAACTTTAGCAAGCTCGACCAGGCACGCGAACAGGCGTTTTATGCCGATGCTACGACCCAGCTCGCCCGTGCGCGCCAGCAGGCGCTTGCGGCTCGCGAACAACTGACACGGCTGCTGGGTTTATGGGGTGGCGACCTCACGTTCAGATTGCCCAATCGCCTGCCCGACCTGCCGAAGAACCTGCGCGAAATGCTCGATGTCGAGCAGCAGGCCATGAAGAAGCGGCTGGATGTCCAAGGCGCAATGATGGCAGCGGACAACCTCGCCAGTGCTCTAGGGCTGACCAAGGTCACCGGTTATTTCAGCCTTCTCGAAGCCAAATACATGCGTAACTCCGAAAGCGGCAAGCTGCGCCAGACCGGTTACGAAATCGAGCTGCGGCTACCGATCTTTGACTTCGGCACGGCGCGCGTCGCCCGCGCCGAATACAGCTACATGCGCGCAGTCAATCAAGCCGCCGACCTCGCAATCCGCGCGCGCTCCGAAGTCCGCGAGGCTTACGGCGCCTGGCGCACGGCCTATGACATCGCCCGGCACCAGCATGACGAAGTGGTACCGCTGCGCGCGCGCATCAGCGAAGAAACGCTACTGCGCTATAACGGCATGCTGATGAGCGTTTTCGAACTGCTCGCCGAGTCGCGCCAGCAGGTCGGGGCTGTCATCGCCACCATCGAAGCGCAACGCGACTTCTGGCTCGCCGACGCCACACTGCACCTTGCTATCAACGGAAAATCACCGGGCGCCATCGCTGCTCCCGGCGCTGGCCTGCGCGCTGCGACTTCCGCAGCAGAAGCCGCGCACTGAGGAATACCCACCATGAACACACGCAGAAACTTTCTCCGCGCTTCCGGTGCAGCCTTGCTTGGCGCCGCCGCCGTGAGCCGCGCGGCGCAGGGCGCAGTGCCCGAAGCACCACTGCAATTGAAACCCGACACCCAGCCGCCATTGATACCGCCTAGCGGGCGCCCCTACAACCCGGTGGTCACGCTGAACGGCTGGACATTGCCGTGGCGCATGAACAACGGCTGGAAAGAATTTCACCTCGTCGCTGAACCAGTACGCCGACAGCTTGCGCCGGGCATGACCGCTCATCTCTGGGGCTACAACGGACAGTCGCCGGGACCTACCATCGAGTGCGTCGAGGGCGACAAGGTGCGCATCTTCGTCACCAACAAGCTACCCGAGCACACCACCATCCACTGGCACGGCATCCTGCTGCCCAGCGGCATGGATGGCGTCGGCGGCTTGACTCAACCGCAGATCCCGGTCGGCAAAACCTTCGTCTACGAATTCGAGATGAAGAAATCCGGCACTTTCATGTATCACCCACACGCCGACGAGATGACGCAGATGGCGATGGGCATGATGGGACTGTTCATCGTGCATCCGAAGAACCCAAATTTCATGCGCGTGGACCGCGACTTCGTATTCCTGCTCAACGCCTTCGACATCGATCCTGGCGCGGCTACACCACGCGTCAACACCATGCTCGATTTCAACCTGTGGTGCTGGAATTCTCGGGTCTTTCCAGGCATCGACTCCTTTGTGGTACGCAGAGGAGACAAGGTACGCATCCGTTTCGGCAACCTGACCATGACTAACCATCCGGTGCATATGCACGGTTATGATTTCGAAGTAACCTGCACCGACGGCGGCTGGGTGCCGAAATCGGCTCGCTGGCCGGAAGTCACCGTTGATGTCGCCGTCGGCCAGATGCGCGCCTTCGAGTTTGTTGCCAGCGAACCCGGGGACTGGGCGATTCACTGCCACAAATCGCACCACACGATGAACCCGATGGGGCATCGGGTGCCGACAATGATCGGCGTCGATCATCGTGGCGTCGCCGAGAAAGTGCTCAAGCTCGTACCCGACTACATGGTGATGGGTGAGCGCGGCATGGCCGACATGGGCGAGATGGAAATGCCCCTGCCCGACAACACGCTGCCGATGATGACCGGACGAGGGCCTTTCGGCGCAATCGAAATGGGCGGCATGTTCACCGTAGTCAAGGTGCGCGAAGGCTTGGCGAAAAACAATTACAAGGATCCGGGTTGGTTCAAGCATCCGAAGGGAACGGTGGCGTATGAATGGGCCGGTGAAGCGCACCTAAACCCGCAGGAGAACGCGAACTGCGTGCACGTAAACCTAGAGGCAGCCATGGTCATTACTGATCGGGGTAGATAACGATGAAGCTGCTCTTCGTTGCTCTGATTGTGGCTGTCGCTCTGGCCTACTGATGCATTACATCGCACTGTACGCTGCTTTGCGTGTTCATCACATTAGTGCTGGCTGCGACATTCGTATTGCTGCTGGGCGAGCTGCAGGAATTATGAAGACTGCATCAGTTCGAATATATATAATTGATTTTAAGCATTATTTATAATGGACCTCTTATGAAAAATCTGATGCTCGCAAGCACCATTACCATATTCGCCTTGTCCACTAGTGCCCATGCACACGGCGAAAAACCCCATGCGAGAAAATTTTCAGAACAGCAGCTTTCAGAGAACCATGCATTCGGCAAAGCCGGAGATCCTCTAAAGGCTACCCGTAACGTCGCGGTCGACATGAGCGACCGCATGCGATTTAGTCCCGACAGCCTGACACTGCGCGAAGGCGAAACAGTGAAGTTCATCGTTAAAAATTCGGGAAAATTGATGCATGAGTTCGTGCTCGGCACCATGAATGAGCTTGTAAAACACGCTGAAATGATGAAGAAATTCCCCGGTATGGAGCATGAGGAACCGTTCATGGCTCACGTCGCGCCAGGCAAAACCGAAACCATAGTCTGGCAGTTCAGCAAACCGGGTAAATTTCACTTCGGTTGCCTGCTGCCCGGCCATTTCGAAGCCGGAATGGTCGGCAAAATCAACGTCACTACAAGGTAATCACCATGATCAATAGGCGTAATTTCATACTAGCTATTGCTGCAGCTACTGTTATTCGACCGGCAATAGCCCAGCGGATTCCGGAAATCACCGTCTACCACAACCCCAGTTGAGGTTGCTGCAGCGCGTGGATGGATCACCTGCGCGCCAACGGCTTCCGTGTGAAGACCATCGCAGTCAACGACAACGGCGTCGAACGCCGCAAATATGGCATACCCGACATTCTTAGTGGATGTCATACAGCGATAATCGAGGGTTACGCCATTGAAGGCCATGTACCGGCACGCGAAATCAAACGCCTGCTCGCCGAACGCCCTGCCGCAAGAGGCCTAGCCGTTCCTGGCATGCCCGCCGGCTCACCCGGAATGGAATCTCCCCAAAAACAACCATACGAGGTGTTGCTTGTCGACACCAACGGCCGCCATTCGATTTATGCCCATTACAGATACTAACAAACAAAAGAAAAGGACTCGAGAATGAAACAAATTATTGGATTCACCCTGCTCGCCCTATGCGTCTCCATATCGGTGCATGCCCAGCACAATGCCGCAGAACACAATGCACACCAGCACGTTGCTGCGCCGACAGCCTCCGCGATGTCGGAAGGCGAGGTGCGCAAAATCGACATGGATGCGAGGAAAATCACCCTGCGCCACGGTCCAATCGCCAATCTCGGCATGCCGCCGATGACGATGGTGTTCCAATTGAAAGATCCGGCCATACTCCACACTGTAAAAACCGGAGATAAGGTAAAGTTCGTGGCCGAGAAGATCCAAGGTGCTTACACGGTAATTCAGATTGAACCGCTGAAATAAAGATAGCCCGTAACAGCGGGCAGCAGACTCTCTGCCGTGGCAAAAATACCTCATGCAAATTACATTTACTAAGCCGGGGATAAATTTTCCGGCGCCGGAGCGGAATGTTTGCGATGGGAGGTAATAACCACAACAAAATCGGTATTAGCCCGCTAGCAGTGGCTCTCACTTTTCTGGCGGGAGCCATACTCTTTGCACAGCATTAAAGCAAACCGAGCAGGGCCGACCCCGAAAACGCAAAACAGGTTACCTAGGGAATGATTCACCATCAAGAACACTGCGTAGCCTGCAACAGAGTGAACCTTGATGAACAAGTCTGATAGCGTATTGCTTGGCGGATATGCCCGCGCCACTCACGACACCTCAGACCACACCTGGTATCACCCAGTTAAATTGCTGTTTGACATCACAAATACAGCCTCGCCCTAGGCAAATACGTCGCTCTCGTATACGAAAGCGTTATGCCCGGGTTCGGCATTACGCTCCCGACGAGGAAATTTGGGCGGAACTGGCATACATTAAATCGACGTGGCCGCAGGAAACCCGCAAAGCGCAATTCGAGATAACGCTTCGCCTTGAGTGAGCCTGATTAGCATCCTGCATCTTTTTTTCACAACCTCAAACGTGTTGAATAATGCAAAACAGGGCTAAAGATTGGAGAAGCCAGACTGCTATTACCTTTTAATAAGACTTTGAGGGTTTCTAAAAATAGGATGCTATGCGCAGAATTCTCACTCTTCTTATCGCCATCGCTGCTGCACTTCCGGTTGCGGCACTCGCCTTCCAGCCCTTGGCCACCGATGACACCGGTACGCAGGGCAAAGGCGGCAACCAGCTTGAAGCCGGCTACAACCGCACCAGCAAAAAAGCACCCGTTGGAAACTCTTCCACTCACGAGATTCCATTGGTGTATACCCATGGTGTGACTGATGCACTAGACATCTATATTGGCGGCACCCGCACTCGCATCGTACCTGACGCCCCCGCCTTCAAAGAAACCGGCTGGAGCAATTCGGTCGTCGGGGCGAAGTGGCGTTTTCAGGAAAACGAAACCAGCAAACTGAGCTTTGCCATCAAGCCAGAGGTCAGCATCGGCGTTTACAAAAGCCGTGAACCGCGCGGGGTAGGCACCGGCAAAAAATACTAAAGCAAGGGG
>JAYOED010000060.1:0-13603 GCA_038106575.1 Burkholderiales bacterium | reverse complement strand
CACCGTCTCCTCGACCTGCAGCGGGAATGGGCGGCGCTCACCGGCCGGCCGCCGCGCTTCCCGCAGGCCGGCGCCGTCGTGCCGGCCGACTTGGCGCCGGCCGAGACCGCGCTGCTGCTCGACGTCATGGGCGATGCGCTCGGCTGGATGGCGTCAAACCCGGATGAGGCGGGCATGCTCGGTGCGCCGCTGCTCGGCCTTGATCCGCAGATCATTGCCGCCTCGCTGCGGGCCTCGACGTGGCTCTCGCTGAGCGGCGCCGAATCGCGCGACGAACTCGAGTTCTTCTATCGCGTATTGATGGAAGCCTCGCCCGACCTCGTGCCGGGCGGTCTGCCCGATGCGGCCTTCTACCTCGCCCGGCCCTAGGCCAGGTTGAAGATCAGGAATGCCGCCAGGATCACCAGCGCCCAGAACACACTGCGGCCGGTCGGCAGGGTCCGCGCCAGCAGGCCCGCCGGTCCGTGGTAGTGAGCGACCGACTCGATGATCGCGCCGACCTGGGCGCGGGTGCCGACGAGTACGCCGTCGACCAGGTCATGCAGATCCCTGGCGATCCAGCGCACGAACCGCGGCGCAAGGGTCCGGTAGAACCAGTCGACGTCGAGGCTGATCGTCAGCGTCCGCTTCATCAGCGGCAGCAGCAGGAAAAGCACCGCTCCACTAACACGATGCATGATGGAAATGATGCCCGGCACCGGCAGCCGGATTTGAATCAGGTTCAGATGCTTAGGTCTTTTACGCGTCACGGTGGACATCGTCACTCCACTCCCTACAAAACCTGTTTCAGCAGAACAAGAAAACATCTAGCCGGCTGTTTCGGAGACAGGCAATGGGCAATACAATGGGCAATAAAATGCTGCACTGCGCGCAGCACATCAATTGAGAGTTTTTAACACAAGAAAATCCGGACATGAGGTGCGATTAAACACATGAAATATTACCAGCTTTTCCTGGGCGGCGTAACCTGAAATTGGGTCAGCCGACGATCAAAAACTGTTCATCCGAGCCGGCGTTCTTGACGTGCACGTCAAGCTCATCATTCGGATTCACTGTCATGAATTGGATGCGCCGTCACATCAGTTGCACTCTGCTGAAATCGTGTTCAAGCGTCCGCATCGTTGATATCGGTTCAGCGCAAATCATTTCAGAAACGCGATTCACCAGCGCATGACGGCTCCATTGCGGCGCGTGATGCGGCACAAGGTTTATTGACCGAAATTAAATGCGTTCGCTATCATTACCGATGTTTTCAGGCGCATGCGCAAGTGCCGCTTTCCCGCCCGATTCCAGTAATGCCACCCCCTAAAAAACCAGGAAATTCAGGAGCTTCCAGATGAAACAACCCATGCGCGTGGCGGTCACCGGAGCCGCCGGCCAAATCGGCTACAGCCTGCTGTTCCGCATTGCCAGCGGCGAAATGCTCGGCAAGGATCAGCCCGTCATCCTCCAGCTGCTGGAAATTCCGGACGAACGGGCACAAAAAGCCCTGAAGGGCGTGATGATGGAGCTCGACGACTGCGCCTTTCCGCTGCTCCACGGCATGGTGCCGGCCTCGGACCCGATGACGGCCTTTGCTGACGCCGATGTCGCTCTGCTGGTCGGCGCCCGTCCCCGCGGCCCCGGGATGGAACGCAAGGATCTGCTTGAAGCCAACGGCAGAATATTCGCGCCGCAGGGAAAAGCGCTGTCCGAGGTCGCCAAGCGTGAGGTTAAGGTGCTGGTGGTCGGCAACCCAGCCAATACCAACTGCCTGATCGCCATGAATAACGCACCCAACCTAAAGCCAGAAAATTTTTCGGCGATGATGCGCCTGGACCACAACCGCGCACTGACGCAGGTTGCGCAAAAAATCGGCAAGCCCGTGACCGACATCAAGAAAATGATCGTCTGGGGCAACCATTCCGCCACCCAGTACCCGGATGTCTTCCAGGCCACCGCCGGCGGCAGGAAAGTATGGCCGATGATCCGCGACAAGGTCTGGCTGGAAAACGAATTCATCCCGACCATCCAGAAACGCGGCGCCGCGATCATCGACGCCCGCGGCCTGTCTTCCGCGGCTAGCGCCGCCAACGCAGCGATCGACCACGTCCGCGACTGGGTTCACGGCACCCGTGCAGGAAACTGGGTCAGCATGGGCATCCCTTCCGACGGCAGCTACGACATACCCGCCGGCATGATTTACGGCTTCCCCGTCACCTGCAAGGACGGAAAATACAGTATCGTGCAGGGACTGAAGCAGAGCAAATTCAGCGTAGCCCGCATGCAGGCTACGCTGAAAGAACTGCAGGAAGAACGCGACTCGATTCGGGAACTGCTAGGCTGATCGCAACGATGATGACCCAACCAAAGCGGACTCCGCATCACAGCGGTGTCCGCTTTTTTGATTGAAAACGAGGGAATCACGATGAGTTCCAAATCCGAAACCTCCGGCTTCAAGCCGAAAAAATCCGTGGCCCTGTCGGGAGTTCCCGCGGGTAGTACCGCTCTGTGTACGGTCGGCCGTAGTGGCAACGACCTGCACTATCGCGGCTACGACATCCTCGACATTGCAGAGACCTGCGAATTCGAGGAGATCGCCTATCTGCTGGTGCACGGCAAGCTCCCCAATGCCGCGGAACTGAAAGCCTACAAGACCAAGCTCATGTCATTGCGAGGCCTGCCCGCTGCGGTACGCAAGGTGCTCGAACAGTTACCGCCGGCTGCGCACCCGATGGATGTCATGCGCACCGGTTGCTCTGCCCTAGGCGCGGCGATGCCGGAGCGTGAGGACCACAACATGCCGGGCGCGCGCGACATCGCCGACCGGCTGATGGCTTCCTTCGGCTCGATGCTGCTCTACTGGTATCACTACGCCACCAACGGCAAGCGTATCGATGTCGAAACCGATGATGACTCTATCGGCGGCCACTTCCTGCAACTGCTCCACGGCAAACCGGCATCCGCTTCCTGGATACGGGCAATGCACACTTCGCTCAACCTGTATGCCGAGCACGAGTATAACGCCTCGACCTTCACCTGCCGTGTCATCGCCGGCACCGGTTCCGACATGTATTCCGCGATCACCGGCGGCATCGGCGCGCTACGCGGCCCGAAACACGGCGGCGCCAACGAAGTCGGCTTCGAAGTGATGAACCGCTACGAAACACCGGATGACGCGGAGAACGACGTCATCACCCGCATCGCCAACAAGGAAGTGGTGATTGGTTTCGGTCACCCCGTCTATACAATCGCCGATCCGCGCAACAAGATCATCAAGGGCGTAGCAAAGGAACTGTCCAGGGAAATCGGTGACATGAAGATGTTCGACGTCGCCCAACGCATTGAGCAGGTGATGATGCGCGAAAAGAAAATGTTCGCCAACCTGGACTGGTACTCCGCGGTCTCGTATCACCGCATGGGTGTGCCGACACCGATGTTCACGCCGCTGTTCATCATTTCCCGCACTAGCGGCTGGTCGGCACATGTCATCGAGCAGCGCATCGACAACAAGATCATCCGTCCGACAGCGGTTTACACCGGACCGGAAAACCGCAAATTTGTTCCGCTCGCCCAGCGCAGCGGCAAGAAATCCAGATAAACCGGGACCCTCACCATGTCAGCACACATTTCCAACGTACGCACTAAGCCGGACACCGTCATCTCCGACATTGCCGATTACGCACTGAAAGCGAAAATCCCGAGCGATGAAGCCTATAACACTGCCCGCCTGTGCCTTATGGACACGCTGGGCTGTGGTTTCGAGGCACTAAACTACCCTGCCTGCACCAAGTTAATGGGTCCGGTTGTCCCGGGCGCAACAATGGCCAACGGCGCAAAAGTGCCGGGCACATCGTTCCAGCTCGACCCGGTGATGGCTGCCTTTAACATCGGCTGCATGATCCGCTGGCTCGATTTCAACGACACCTGGCTCGCCGCGGAATGGGGACACCCGTCAGACAACCTCGGCGGCATCCTCGCAATGGCCGACTACCTGTCTCGCCAGGCTGTTACAAACGGCAAGAAACCCCTTCTTATACGTGACGTGCTTACCGGCATGATCAAGGCCCATGAGATACAAGGCGTGATCGCACTGGAAAACAGCTTCAACCGCGTCGGCCTCGACCATGTGTTGCTGGTCAAGGTCGCCTCCACCGCAGTCATCTCCAGCCTGCTGGGACTCAGCCGTGAGGAAACTCTCAACGCGGTCTCGAATGCCTGGATTGACGGCCAGTCGCTGCGCACCTACCGCCACGCCCCTAACACCGGTTCGCGCAAATCTTGGGCGGCCGGCGATGCCACCAGCCGCGCGGTGCGCCTAGCGCTGATGGCCGCAAAGGGCGAAATGGGCTATCCGTCGGGGCTGACGGCGAAAGGCTGGGGCTTTTATGACGTGCTGTTCAAGGGCAAGCCTTTCAAATTCACCCGCAAATACGGCTCATACGTCATGGAAAACGTGCTATTCAAGATTTCGTTTCCTGCGGAGTTCCACGCCCAGACCGCAGTTGAATGCGCGATCCAGCTGTACCCGCAGGTAAAAAACCGTATCGATGAAATCAAGAAAGTGGTCATCACCACTCACGAATCAGCGATTCGCATCATCGACAAAAAGGGACCGCTGAACAACCCGGCCGACCGTGACCACTGCATCCAATACATGACCGCCATCGGCCTGATCAAGGGCAACCTCACCGCGACCGATTACGAGGATGAAGTCGCCCGCGACCCTCGCGTCGACAAACTGCGCGACAAGATGGTGTGCGTTGAGAAGAAAGCCTGGACGCGCGATTACCTCGATCCGAAAAAACGCTCGATCGCCAACGCCATCCAGGTGTTCTTCAAGGACGGCAGCAAAACCAATGAAGTCGCAGTCGAATACCCCGTCGGCCACCGCCGGCGCCGCGCTGAAGGCATCCCCCTCCTCGAAGCTAAGTTCCGCACCAATCTCGCCCGCCGCTTTCCGGAAAAGCAGCGTACCGCCATATATGCGCTATGCGAGGATCAGCAGAAGCTGGAAGCTACACCGGCGCACGAGTTTGTAGACATGATGACAATCTAAAGCAAGATCATGTTTATAAATACGCTTTATAAGTGGACCCTACTCCGGTTCCTGGCGGTTGCCATGCTCACGATGACGTGGCCAGGCTTTGCCGCGGAAACGCGCGAAGCTATGGTTCATTTCTTTGACGCCAACACCGGCGACCTGAGGGAGGAACTGGCTGACGTCAACGCAGCCGGCAAGAAAGGAATCCTCTTCTTTTTCGAACAGGAAGGCTGCCCTTCCTGTCTCTACATGAAACAGAACGTGCTAAACCGTGTGGACGTTCAGACCCTCTACCGCAGGCATTTCGCGATCTTCACTATCGACCTGTTCGGCTCGGTGCCGCTCAAGGACTTTCAAGGTAGGTCTATGACCGAAAAAGGCTTTGCCGCGGAAGCCCGGATCCGGGGCACCCCGACATTTGCCTTCCACGACCTGAGCGGCAAGGAAGTCACCCGGGTGGTCGGCGCGGTGCGTGACATCAATGAATTCAAGCGGCTGGGTGAATTCGTCGCCAGCGGCGCCTACAAAGACGGTCCGTTCATCCTCGGCACACCCGGCAAGGCGACCCGTTTACCCTGAACGTAATTCGCGCCCTTTTGGACTCGGGGCGGACTATCCTCCGAAAATAAAATAAAATTGTGGGTTAACAACGCATTTACTCATTCCGCTGGATAACAGCTAAAAGTTTTTTGAAAATCCATGCTACCTAAATTTTCCCATAACAAGTTTTTCAAGTTTCAATAAATCAAGGGCTTATACGCGTATGCGCTTGCTAGCTATGCTCGCCACGCGCTCGCGCATCACTTTTTAACAGACTGCTAGGAGCACCTGCCGTGGCCAACAACGCCTTCAACTCACTCCGGGAATTCAAACTCAAGTCGGGCAAAGCCGGTAAATATTATTCGCTCGCCGCCCTTGAAGAAGCCGGCCTAGGCAAAACCTCGCGACTGCCCGTCAGCCTGCGCGTGGTGCTCGAATCCGTGCTGCGCAACTGCGATGGCAAGCGCATTACCGAAGACGCGGTTAAGGCATTGGCCGGCTGGAAACCCAATGCACCGCGAACCCAGGAAGTCCCCTTCGTGCTCGCCCGCATCATGCTGCAAGACATGGCAGGATTCCCCGCACTGAATGACTTCGCCGCGATGCGTGCCGAAGCGAAGCGGCAGAAATTCGAACCCACCCGCATCGAACCGCTGGTGCCGGTCGATCTCGTTGTCGACCACTCTATCGTCGTCGACGTGCACAACTCCTCCAATGCACTGCGCAAGAACATGGAAATCGAATTCGAGCGCAACGGCGAGCGCTACACCTTTCTTAAGTGGGCCAAGCAGGCCTTCTCCGGCATCCGCGTGGTGCCACCCGGCAACGGCATCTGCCACCAGGTCAATCTTGAATATCTGTCGCGCGGCGTCTGGGAAAAGGATGGCGTGTATTACCCCGATTCCACCGTAGGCACCGACTCGCACACCACGATGGTCAACGCCATCGGTGTGCTAGCATGGGGCGTGGGCGGCATCGAAGCCGAGGCAGGAATGCTCGGCCAGCCCTACTACTTCCTCGAACCCGACGTTGTCGGCGTGCATATGACCGGCAAGCTAAAGCCCGGCGTCACCGCCACCGACCTCGTGCTGACCGTCACCGAACTGCTGCGCAAGACCAATGTCGTCAACAAGTTCGTTGAATATTTCGGCGAAGGCGCAGCATCGCTCACACCCACCGACCGCGCCACGGTCGCCAACATGTCGCCCGACTACGGAGCGACTTGCGGTTTCTTCGCGATCGACGAAAAAACGCTTGAGTACTACCGTATGTCGGGCCGCGAAGAACATGTCGACACCATCGAGTCCTACCTCAAGGCGCAGGGCATGTTCGGCATCCCGAAAAAAGGCCAAATCGACTACACGCAGGTCGTCGAACTCGATCTTTCGACCGTGCGCCCCAGCGTCTCGGGTCCGAAACAACCCGAAGAGCGCATCAACCTCGAAGGCATCAAGGACCGCTTTACCGAACTGTTCTCGAAACCCGTGGCCGAAGGCGGCTACAACAAATCCGCCGCTGAATTAGGCAAGCGTTCCGCCGTCGCCAACAAGGCCATCGGCGACGTCGGCCACGGCGACATCGGCATCGCCGCCATCACTTCGTGTACTAACACCTCCAACCCGTGGGTGCTGCTCGCGGCGGGCCTGCTCGCCAAGAAGGCCGTCGAAAAAGGCATGAAGCCGCACCCGCGGGTAAAAACCTCGCTCGCACCCGGCTCCA
Source organism: Burkholderiales bacterium (assembly GCA_038106575.1). Classification (GTDB taxonomy): domain Bacteria; phylum Pseudomonadota; class Gammaproteobacteria; order Burkholderiales; family SG8-41. The sequence goes on along the minus strand of JAYOED010000060.1, from coordinate 6,321 downwards.
AGGTGGTTACGGCCTATCTGAAGGACTCCGGCCTGCTGACCTACCTCGAGCAACTGGGCTTCCACGTCGTCGCCTACGGCTGCACCACCTGCATGGGACTCGCCGGCCCGCTAGACAAGGATCTCGAGGAATCGATCGTCAAGAATGACGTGATATCCGCTGCGGTGCTTTCCGGCAACCGCAATTTCGAAGCGCGCGTGCACCAGAGCCTGAAGGCCAACTTCCTAATGAGCCCGCCGCTGGTCGTCGCCTTCGCACTCGCCGGCACCGTAATGAAAAACGTCGAGACCGATCCCATTGCCAACGACCGCGAAGGCAAGCCGGTATTCCTGAAGGACCTGTGGCCGACGCCCGAAGAAGTCGACTCGGTTATGAAATTCGCGACCAACAGCGAAAACTTCAAGCGCGAATACGGCGATCTCTCCGGTGCGAAAGACCTCTGGGACGCCATCCCCGAAGCCAAGGGCGCGCTGTTCCAGTGGGACCCAAAATCCACCTACATGCTTGAGCCACCGTTGTTCGAGGGCTTCAAGAAAGAACTGCCCAAGATCGATGACGTCAAGAGCGGCCATGCGCTGGGCATCTTTGGCAACAAGCTAACCACCGACCATATCAGCCCGGTAGCGCCGATCCGCAAGGGCACGCTAGCCGGCGACTGGCTGGTCGCTGCCGGCAGCACCGACCTGTCGAGCTTCGGTTCGCGTCGCACAAACCACGAAGTCATGGTGCGCGGCGCCTTCGCCAATCCGCGAATCAAGAACCTCATGGTATCTGGCACTGAGGGCGGCGTCACCATTCACCAGCCCAGCGGCGACAAGATGCAGATTTACGAAGCCTCAATGCGCTACCAAAAGGACGGCGTACCGCTGTTCGTCTTCGGCGGCGAAGCCTACGGCACCGGTTCCTCGCGTGACTGGGCTGCGAAAGGCACGCAGATGCTCGGCATCAAGGTCGTCATTGCCCGCGGCTTCGAACGTATCCACCGTTCCAACCTGATCGGCATGGGCGTGCTGCCCTGCCAGTTTAAGGGTGATGACAGCGTGCAATCGCTCAACATCACTGGCGAGGAAACCTACGACCTGCTCGGTGTCGCCGGCGGCAACGTCAAGCCGATGCAGGACGTCACGCTGGTGATCCGCCGCAAGGACGGCTCCACCCAGAACGTCACAGTCACTCTGCGCGTCGACTCCCCGATTGAAGTCGAATACCTAAAGCACGGCGGCATCCTTCCATACGTGTTGCGCGAGCTGATGGCCGCCTGATCAAGGAAAAACAGACATGGCAAAAGACACATTCAATACCCTGAAGGAATTCACGCCTTCTTCCGGCAAGACTGGCAAATACCACAGCCTCGCGGCGCTCGAAATGGCCGGCCTCGGCAAGATCTCGCGACTGCCGCGCTCGATCCGCGTCGTGCTCGAGGCGCTGATACGCCACTGCGACGGCGAGAAAATCAGCGAGGACCAAGTCAAGGCGCTGGCTTCTTGGCAGGCCAACGGCAAGCGCACCGCTGAAATCCCTTTCATAGTCGTGCGCATCGTGCTGCAGGACCTGATCGGCTTCGGTGCATTGAACGACCTGTCGGCGATGCGCGCTGCTGCCGAGCGTCTTGGCGTGCCGCCTGGCAAGATTGAGCCGCTTGTACCGGTCGATGTCGTTGTCGACCACTCGGTCGAAATCGACGTACACAACGCGCCGGATGCCGTTCAGCGCAACCAGGAAATCGAATTCAAGCGCAACGCCGAACGTTACCGTTTCGTGAAGTGGGCGCAAGGTGCTTTTGAAACCGTGCGCGTGGTGCCTCCGGGCAACGGCATCATCCACCAGATCAACATGGAATACCTGTCGCAGGGTGTCTGGGAGAAAAACGGCGTCTACTACCCCGACACCGTGTTCGGCACAGATTCGCACACCACCATGGTCAACGGCATCGGCGTTGTTGGTTGGGGCGTAGGCGGGATTGAAGCCGAAGCCGCGATGCTCGGCCAGCCCAACGCCTTCCTCACGCCCGACGTCATCGGTTGCCATATGACCGGTAGGCTGCGCGAAGGCGTCACCGCGACTGATCTCGCGTTGACCGTCACCGAACTCATGCGTAAGACCAAGGTGGTCGGCAAGTTCGTCGAATTCTTCGGCGAAGGCGCGGCCGCACTAACTGCAGCCGACCGCTGCACCGTCGCCAACATGGCGCCGGAATACGGCGCGACCATGGGCTACTTCCCGGTCGACGACAAGACCATCGATTACTTCCGTACCACCGGACGCTCAGCTGAGCTGGTGTCCGCGATCGAGGCCTACTACAAGGCCCAAGGCATGTTCGGCATGCCCAAGCCCGGCGAAATCGACTACAGCGAGGTTATCGAACTCGACCTCGGCTCCATCGTACCCAGCCTGTCCGGACCTAAACGCCCGCAAGACCGCGTCAGCCTGCCCGACCTCGGCCGCAATTTCGACACACTATTCTCCGCACCAGCAGAGAAGAACGGTTACGCACGGCCCGCCGCCGATCTCAACCGGCGTGAACCCACCGGCCATAACTTCGACGTCGGCCATGGCGACGTGCTGATTGCTTCTATCACATCATGCACCAACACCTCGAACCCGGCGCTGCTGCTCGCCGCAGGCCTGCTCGCCAAACGTGCGGTCGAAAAAGGCCTGATGCCGCATCCGCGCATCAAGACATCACTGGCTCCGGGATCTAAGGTAGTCACCGCCTACCTGCGCGATGCCGGCCTGCTACCGTCGCTGGAAAAGCTCGGTTTCGGCGTGGTCGCTTACGGTTGCACCACCTGCATGGGGGCAGCCGGCCCCCTCGATCACCAGATTGAGGAAGTCGTGGTCTCCAAGGACCTGGTGACCTGCGCCGTGCTCTCCGGCAACCGCAACTTCGAGGCCCGCGTGCACGCCAACCTGCGCGCCAACTACCTCGCCAGCCCGGCGCTGGTGGTGGCCTACGCGCTGGCAGGCACCGTGCGCACCGACCTCTCCAAGGATCCGCTAGGCAAGGACAACGACGGTAAACCGGTCTACCTGAAAGACCTGTGGCCGACCGATGCCGAAGTCGCGGCGCTGCTCAAGTTCGCCGCTAACGCTGAGCATTTCCGCCGCGAGTATGGCGACCTGTCTGGCAACAAGAAACTGTGGGAAGCCATCCCCACGATCAAGGGCGCGGTCTATCAGTGGGACGCCAAATCCACTTTCATCAAGGAGCCGCCTTTCTTCGAGGGTGTTACCCGCACTCCAGGCAAGGTTGACGACATCAAGGGCGCACGCGCACTGGCCATCCTTGGCGACTCGATCACCACCGATCACATCAGCCCCTCAACCAAGATCAAGCCGGGCACACCCGCTGGTAAATGGCTAGAGCCGTTCAAAGATCACCCCCCTTCGGAGTGGGGCCACTTCGGCGTACGCCGCTGTAACCATGAATTGATGGTACGCGGCACCTTTGCTAACGTGCGCCTACGCAACGCCATTGTGCCGGGCGCCGAGGGCCCGATCACCAAGGTCCAGCCTACTGGCGAACAGATGACCATCTTTGAGGCCTCGGAAATCTACCGCGCCAAGAACACGCCGCTAGTGATTTTCGGTGGCGACGATTACGGTATGGGTTCATCACGAGACTGGGCTGCCAAGGGCGTACAGTTGCTCGGTGTTCGTGCAGTCATCGTCAAGAGCTTCGAACGCATCCATCGCGCCAACCTGATCGGCATGGGCATTGTTCCGCTGCAGTTCAAACCGGGCACTGATGTGAAGACGCTCGGTATCGAAGGCACCGAGACCTTCGACATTGAGGGTATTGCCGGCGGCAACGTCAAACCGCTACAGGACGTAGCCATGACCATCACCCGCCCCGACGGCAGCACGCACAAGGTACCGCTGACGCTACGTATCGACACCGTCATCGAGGTCGATTACCTGAAGCACGGAGGTATCCTACCCTATGTGCTTAGGGAACTGCTGGAGGCGGCCTGAACTGGCACATAGCCCGCCTATTCGATTAGGTTTCTCTGACTAGATGTATTGACGGACGCTTAAAAAAATTTGTTTCCGGACACGCATTACCTATGATGGTTTTGCAACAGCTTCCCTGCAGCTCAGCGCATGTAATCGTTCAGGTATCTCTTATAATCCTCCCCGGATACCAGTGCATCTATTTCCTTGGCTGACAGCATCTTGTCGCTCAACTCGGATACAGCACCACCGCTATAGAGGTGCGCGTAAACGTCACGCAGCGCCTTGCACGCCGCCGCCACCGGCTGATGGCCCTGCAACAATACTCGTGCTCCGGCATTAGCGAAATCAGCACGCTGCGCAGTGGTCTTACCCGGCCCAACAATCACTGGTAGTTTAGACGCCTGATGCACCGCATGCACCTGCTCCGCGGTTTCGACTCCGATAATAAAGATGCAATCCACACCGCAGGAGGCATAGGCCTTGACACGCTCTACGGTCTTCTCAGTACCCTCCACTTTCAGTGCCGCGGTGCGACCTGCAATCACAGTCGAAGGGTCGCGGCGAGCCGCTACAGCCGCCTTGAGCTTGCCGACCATCTCCGTGATCGTGATTAGCTCATCTTGTCCTTCGGGCTGGCCGAAGCGAATTGGCAGCGAAGTGTCCTCGATGCTCATTGCCGATACCCCAGCATATTCCAGCTCCTGCACGGTACGCATAACGTTCAGCGCATTACCGTAGCCGTGGTCGGCATCGACTAGCAGGCTGATGTCGCTCACACGCATCATGCGCCGTACTTGGTCAGCGAAGTCGGTCAAAGTAAGCACGATCAGATCGGGTGCGGCCAGTGTGGTATTCGAGGACACCGAGCCGGCGAGGATACCCAGCTTGTAGCCAACACTTTCTGCCAAGCGTGCCGATAGGGGGTCATACACACTGGCAGGAGACACGCACTCGGTTCCATTAAGGATCATACGAAAGCGCTTGCGTTGTTCGGTGTGGCGCAGGTGACTCAAAGGCTTTCTCCTGATGAAAAATTCTGACGGCAATATTTCACGTTAACAGTAAGCAGGCTTTGCGTAAAAGCACATGCTTAGACTCTTTAACTGGGATAACCTCGATTATTTTATCGAGGCTTGGAACCCGGCGTGAATTTAAGAGAAATACAGGGGTAAGCACAACTTTCGTGCGGGAGGCGTAGCATGTGGGGCCCTGACTGCAGGTGCAGTGTGGGGACTTAGCGCAACCCCTCTCTTAAAACGCCATGGGGTGCCTGCTCCGCTAACTCCCATGCCCCCCTTTACCCGATCTCCGATGCAGCGGATTTCGTTTCGCAAAAATAGGGCGGTTAAGCGGCTTAGGGTTTAAGTTGCCGAGGTTTAATGGGTTTCCGTAGGACCTTGCGCGCAAGACTCAAGGTGCCGGGTATGGCGGCGGCACCCTCATCGCAGCGCAAAATACCATCGACCCGAGACCGGTTAACCCTCGAGCTCACACCGCCAGCGTCTCGCGCTTCCCGCCCTTTGCCTCAAACTCCGCCAGCCAGCGTGGCGCCTTGCCCCGCCCGGTCCAGGTGTTGCCAGCCTTGTCACGGTACTTCACCTGCACCTGGCTGCGCCTGTCGGTGGCTTTGGTTTTTTTGCGCTTCGCTTTGGCTTTGCCGCGCTCGCGCGCGCCCTCACCCGTGAGTTTGACGTGCGCGCTCAACTCTAGGACGGTGACCCCTTTGGCGGCGAGTTGCTTGACGATACGGTTAAGTAATACGGCGCGGCTATTGAGCAGTTGATCCTCAAGCTTTTTAAGCGCGGAGATTTTTTTGCGGATGGCGATGAGCTTGGAGCCGGGTTTCATTTGGAGCCTTTCGAATAAATGGTAAATAGCTATTATATTATAGATTATAAGTTATGAAATATAAAATATAAAATATAAAATATAATACTTCACATTAAAATAAGTAAAAACCAAATAATCCACGCCACCTAAAAAATTTCAAGGTAAGGCATGCCAACGGGCCGACTAGCGCTTCCGGCGAGGTCCGATCGAACCGGAATCGCCTGAAAACCGAGCGCGCCCATCGCCAGCAGCCCGGCCCAAATCATGGTGAGCGCGAGCCTGCGCGAGCGCTTCAAGCTCAGGAGCGCGACTGCCCACCACAGGGCAAGCCAGAACAGGGGCTGCGTGAATCACGACCGTTGCGCTTACGGGCGGCGACAAAACCATCCCTGATGCCTTGCAAGAAACGCCGCTTGCCGTTGCGTTAATGAAAAAGGCCCGCGACGTGTATCGCGGGCCTCGGTGTTAATGGCGCGGCCGGAGGGATTCGAACCCCCTACCCCTTGGTTCGTAGCCAAGTACTCTATCCAGATG
>JAYOED010000059.1:0-13719 GCA_038106575.1 Burkholderiales bacterium | reverse complement strand
GCAGGGCTGGGTAATCCTTGGAAAAAGCGCTTGTCGACCACATCGATGTTGGTATTGAATCGCGCCAGCCTCAACGCCGCACACGCGCAATAAACAAAAGCTGCAATCCAGCCCAGCTTGGTGGACAGCCAGGGCCCGAGCATCGGCACGGTTTTCATCGCGGCAAAATCTTTTAGAGCCCATACATAAACCACTAGCGCGGGCGCAACGCCAAACGAAACCATGTCCGACAGACTGTCGAGTTCAGCGCCGAATGCACTCTGCGTTCGGGTCAGTCGCGCGACCCGTCCGTCAAGCCCGTCCAGCACTAGCGCGACGAATATGGCGATGGCTGCCTGCTCGAAACGACCTCCGACTGCCTGCACTACCGCATAAAATCCCGCAAACAGGGCAGCGATGGTGAACATGTTCGGCAGCCAGTAAATGCCCCGCTTCGCGAAGCGGGACTTGATGAAAAGCTTGTGCTCTTTGATTTCTGCCATAGAGAATCATCTTAAACCATATTGGCCCGTAACAATAAACGCCTCCGGATTAGCGGGCTATGAATTAAATCAGCGTAGCAAGCTGGCTTTCAGTGGCATAAACCTTATCGCCGACGGTAACTCGCGGCTGCGCGGTCAGCGGCAGATAAACATCGACACGGGAACCGAAGCGGATGAACCCGAAACGTTCGCCCCGCGCCAACTTCTGGCCTTCTTTTGCGTAACACAGTATTCGTCGCGCAATCAGACCCGCCACTTGAACGCAGGTTACATCATGACCATCGCCAGTGCGCAAATACATAGCCGCGCGTTCGTTTTCTAGGGAGGCCTTGTCCAGGTCCGCGTTGAAAAACTTGCCGGGGAAATACCAGGTTTTCTCGACAACCCCGTCCACCGGGCTACGATTGGAATGGGCATTAAAGACGTTCATGAAAACGCTGATCTTCAGCGCGTCGCGCTCAAGATAGGGATCGCGTGCCTTTTCCACCAAAACGATGCGTCCGTCCGCGGGAGATAGTACCGTCCCGGGATCCTGCGGAATTTCCCGCCGTGGGTCGCGGAAAAACTGCACCATGAATAACAGCAAAAACCAGAAAAATGCAGACCAACCGAACCCGGCGTAGCCGTATACGCCGACAGCCGCCAGCAGCGTCAGGCCGATGAACGGCCAGCCTTCCCGGGCAATGATCGGATGAGGATAAGAATTCATCTGCAGACGTCCTGAAACAGACCTTACGCGCCGCTATTGCAGGCACCGGCGACCGGAAAAAACCGGCCGCCGTTTGCGCAGCGATCAGTTTTTGGACTGATCAACGAGGCGGTTTTTCTTGATCCAGGGCATCATGTCGCGCAGCTTCGCGCCGACTGTTTCGACCTGGTGAGCCTGGCCAATGCGGCGCATAGCCTTGAGCGTCGGTGCACCAGCCTTGTTCTCGAGAATGAATTCCTTGGCGAACTGACCGGTCTGGATTTCGGCAAGGATCCTGCGCATCTCGGCGCGCGTTTCTTCGGTGACAATGCGTGGACCACGAGTAAAATCACCGTATTCGGCCGTATTCGAAACCGAGTAACGCATGTTGGCAATGCCACCTTCGTAAATCAGGTCAACGATTAGTTTCACTTCGTGCAGACATTCGAAGTAAGCCATTTCCGGGGCATATCCGGCATCCACCAGGGTTTCGAACCCGGCCTGAATCAACGCTGACAAACCGCCGCACAGCACGACTTGCTCACCGAACAGGTCGGTCTCGCATTCCTCGCGGAACGTGGTCTCGATAACCCCGGCCCGTGCTGCGCCGATCGCCGCGGCGTAGGAGAGTGCAATATCGCGTGCCTTCTTGCCGGGATTCTGGGCAACCGCGATCAAAGCCGGCACGCCCCCACCCTGTGTATAGGTTGAACGCACCAGGTGGCCGGGCCCTTTCGGTGCAATCATGATCACGTCGAGATCAGCACGCGGCTCGATCTGCTTGAAGTGAATATTGAAGCCGTGCGCAAAAGCAAGCGTCGCACCTTTCTTGATGTTAGGCTCGATCTCGACGCGGTAGACATCGGCATGATGCTCGTCGGGCAACAGGATCATTACCAGATCAGCACCCTTGACCGCATCGCCGACTTCCTTGACGGCGATACCGGCTTTTTTAGCCTTGTTCCATGAGGCGCCGTCCTTGCGCAGGCCAACGGTGACCTTAGCGCCCGAATCCTTAAGGTTGTTGGCATGCGCATGCCCCTGGGAACCGTATCCGATGATGGCGACCTGCTTGCGCTTGATTAATGAAAGGTCGGCGTCTTTGTCGTAGTAAATCTTCATTTCTTCCTCTGTCTAAATCGTAACGTCAATTTTCAACGGATTGGCCGGCATGGTCAGCCGGAAGCCACCAATTCTCTCAGGCCTTCAAAACCCTGTCACCGCGACCTATGCCGGAAGCTCCGGTGCGAACGGTCTCGAGAATTGCAGTCTCGTCGATAGTCCTCAGGAAAGCATCCAGCTTCGAACCGGTCCCGGTCAACTCGATGGTGTAATCCTTGTCGGTCACGTCAATGATACGACCCCGGAAAATATCCACCATGCGCTTCATCTCCTCGCGCTCCTTGCCCACTGCTCGCACCTTGACCAGCATCAGCTCACGTTCAATGTGATCGCCCTCCGAAAGATCAACGACCTTGACCACATCAACCAGTTTATTCAGCTGCTTGTTGATCTGCTCGATGATCTCGTCGGAACCCGAGGTCACAATGGTCATGCGCGACAAGGTTTCATCCTCGGTGGGCGCAACCGTCAGCGACTCGATGTTGTATCCGCGCGCGGAGAACAAACCTGCAACACGCGAGAGCGATCCGGCCTCGTTTTCCAGTAATACCGAAATGATATGTCTCATGCCATCACACCAGAATCATCTCGGACAGCCCTTTGCCTCCGGGCACCATCGGGAACACATTTTCGGTCTGGTCAGTGATGAAATCCATGAACACCAGATCCTTCTTTCGAGCAAAGGCCTCTTTGAGCGCCGGTTCGACGTCAGCAGGTTTTTCGATGCGCATGCCGACATGGCCGTAGGATTCTGCCAGCTTGACGAAATCGGGCAATGCATCCATGTAGGATTCGGAGTAGCGATTGCCGTGGAAAAACTCCTGCCACTGCCGCACCATGCCCATGTAGCGGTTGTTAAGGTTGATCAGCTTGACCGGCAGCCGGTATTGCTTGCAGGTTGATAGCTCCTGTATGCACATCTGCACCGACGCTTCGCCGGTTACGCAAGCGACCGTGGCTTTAGGATGCGCAAGTTGCACACCCATGGCATATGGCAGCCCCACTCCCATGGTGCCAAGTCCCCCGGAATTGATCCAGCGCCGCGGCATGTCAAATTTGTAGAACTGCGCGGCCCACATCTGGTGCTGGCCAACATCCGAAGTAACGAAAGCCTCGCCCTTGGTCACTTGGTAAAGTTTTTCGATGACGAACTGCGGCTTGATGATCGCACTGGAGCGGTCATATTTAAGGCAGTCGCGACCACGCCAGAGCTCGATCTGCTCCCACCATGCCTTCAACGCCGCCTTGTCAGGACCACCGCGCGCCGCTTCGACCTGGTTGACCAGCTCTTTCAGCACATCGCGGACATTACCGACCACGGGCACATCAACCCTCACCCGCTTGGAAATCGATGCTGGATCGATGTCAACATGGATAATCGTCCGCGGCTGTTCGAAAAAATGCTTGGGATTGCCAATAACCCGATCGTCAAACCGCGCACCGACCGCTAGCAGCACGTCACAGTGCTGCATTGCCATGTTGGCTTCGTAAGTACCGTGCATACCCAGCATGCCGAGAGAAAGCTTGTCCGTCGCCGGGTAGCCGCCCAGACCCATCAGGGTGTTAGTGCACGGGAAACCGGTCAGCTTGACCAGCTCGGTGAGTTCAGCAGACGCATCGCCTAGTATCACCCCGCCGCCCGTGTAGATCATCGGGCGCTTGGCCTCGAGCAACAACTTGACCGCTTTCTTGATCTGGCCGGAATGCCCCTTGACCACGGGATTGTAGGAACGCATTGCGATGGATTTCGGATACTCGAATTCCGTCTTATCAGTAGTCACATCCTTAGGAATGTCAACCACAACCGGGCCCGGGCGTCCTGTCGCCGCGATGTAAAAAGCCTTCTTGATGGTCGTCGCCAGATCGCGGACGTCCTTGACCAGGAAATTGTGCTTCACGCAGGGACGGGTAATTCCCACCGTGTCGCATTCCTGGAAGGCGTCCTCGCCAATCGCATGAGTGGGCACCTGCCCGGTGAGTATCACCAGCGGGATCGAATCCATGTAAGCGGTAGCTATACCGGTCACGGCATTAGTCACGCCCGGACCTGATGTCACCAAGGCGACTCCGACCTTTTCAGTCGAACGTGCGTACGCATCCGCAGCGTGAACTGCGGCCTGTTCATGCCGCACCAATACGTGCTTCACCTTGTCTTGCTTGAACAATTCGTCATACAGGAATAGCACCGCCCCGCCCGGATAGCCAAACACATGGCCGATGCCCTCTTCCTGTAGACAACGCACAACGATCTCTGCGCCCGACAATTGCATGATTTTTGAGCCGATCGGGCAAGAGCGCCCGATGCAGACTTTCATTACGAAAAGGAAACGTGAAACATTACCTGCCTGAAGCGCTCCGGTCAAGCAAAATATCCCTTTAAACAGTGGGATAGGCGTGTTTACAGGGTGCAGGAAAAGCCTGCTTGCCTGGTTCAGGTGTTTTGCTAAGATGACGCCAACCTCGACGCCACTGGCGACACACAAAAAGGCAACCTACTGGCCACATACAAGGAACTCGCGGATTTCCTTGCCGAAGTCGAGCGCAGAGCTTTCAAACAGGCGGTCTTTTCCGTGCGGGATGAGCATCTTGCACTCGATCTCGTGCAGGAAGCGATGTTGAAACTTTCGGAAAAATACGCTGGCAGGCCTATTACCGAATTACCGATGCTGTTCCAGCGCATTCTTCAAAATGCGATTCGCGACCACTATCGTCGCCAAAAAGTGCGTTCGGCCTGGATCATGCCATTGGGATCCCTGTTTGGAGTCGATGCGGATAAGGAACATGACCCCCTGGAAACCCTTGAAATCGAAAGCAACTCCAAGGTCGCCACCCGTCCAGCGGACCAGCTGGAAAAGAAGCAAGTTCTTGAAATCATTGAGAAAGCAATTGCCTCCCTGCCTCTGCGTCAACGTCAGGCGTTCATATTGCGTTATTGGGAAGAGCTTAATGTCGCTGAGGCGGCAAAGGTAATGGGATGCTCGGAGGGCAGCGTCAAAACGCATTGCTCCCGGGCTACTCACGCTTTGGGAATACTGGTGAAAAAACAGGGGATTGAGCTATGAATTCGCAGGAACGCGAGATCGTGCAAATCGTTATTCGCGCTCTCGAGCACGGTACAGCCAGGCTTGATCATCGAGTCGTCGCGCATCTTGCTGCGGCCCGTGACGGCGCACTTTCCCGTCATGGGGCAAGCCCGTCATGGGGAATGGCTTGGGCGAGCCACGTCAAATCCCGCCTGTTCCAATACTCTGCCTCGGGCCTGCGCCACGCTCTGTCCGTGGCCATTCTGATCTTCGGGCTGATAGGCGTCGTATTCTGGCAGTCCGGCGGTGGTCGGAGCTACGAATTGGCCGACATCGACATGCGCCTGCTTACCGACGATCTGCCCCTCGACGCCTATTTCGACAAGGGCTTTGATTCATGGCTAAAACGGCAGCCGCGCTGATCGTTTGGCTATGCCTCGCGCTTACAGCCGTTGCCGCCCAGCCGCCTGACAGCCAGTCAGCTAGGAACATCCGACCGTCATGGTCGGAACTGACTCCGGCGCAACGGCAGGTACTTACCCCGCTTGCTGCAGACTGGGGCAATATGGATTCCGCTCGCAGGATAAGATGGGTACGCGTTGCCGACCGCTACCCGAAAATGAAATCCGCCGAGCAGCAACGTCTGCAAAAACGCATGAAAGCGTGGGCGGCCCTGTCACCAAAGCAACGGAAAGAAATGCGGGAACGCTATCAGTATCTGAAGAAGCTATCGCCCAGCCAGCGCCGCGCAATGTCGAAACAATGGCAAGCCTACCGAAAATCACTGGCCCAGCCCGAGACCCAGTTTGACCCTCCTGTCGGCGAAGCACTAACCCCGGGCGCACCGCCACTGCCGCCGTCCGCAGATCCGCAGTGACCGCAATCGCAGAAACACCGACCCTTAGCAGGCGCCTTCTGTGTCTGGTCTATGACGCGCTGCTGTTGATTGCAATTGTTCTTTTTGCCGGTGGCATAGCGACCGTCATCGCCCAAGTCGTCAGTTCACAGCACACGCACCTGATCACCCAGGCCGCACTCGTCACCCTCTGCCCCTGCTACTTTGCATGGCATTGGCTGCACGGCGGCCAGACATTGCCGATGAAAACCTGGCGTATCCGGCTCGATTCCGTCAATGCGGGCGGACTTTCGGCTGCACGGGCGTTTTTACGCTGCGCACTGGCCAGTATCGGTTATACCTGCCTGGGAATTTCCGTTATCTGGGCCGTATTCGATCGAGATCACCAGTTTCTTCACGACCGGTTATCCGGAACCCGCCTCGTTCGCACGAACTAACTACGTGACGGCGTTTTAATCCGCTGTTTTGTCATCGTCGCTCCTGCCACCACATCATCGCCATCGCCACGCCGAAAAACAGGAATGTCGGGGCCGCTGCGCTGGCAAACGGTGGCCAGTCATTCAGAAGCCCCAGATGACCAAATAATCGGTTCAGGAAATGAAAGCCGAGCCCAAGCATGATGCCGGCAAATATTTTTCCTCCCACGCCGCCCTGGCGGCTTTGAAAATGGGCAAACGGCAGCGCAAGCACCATCATGACCAGAACGGCTACCGGATAAAGCAGCTTGGTCCAGAACGCTATCTCATAACGCAGAGCTTTCTGGCGATTGTCCTTTAGGTGCTGTGAGTAGGAATGCAGGCTCCATACCGACATTTTCTCAGGTTTGACCAGCAATACGCTCAGCAACCCCGGCTCGAGAACCGAATGCCACTCCATTCTCTCAACAGTGCTCACCTGGGTTTTAAGCTGGTCAAACGAAGTCTGCGCAACCTGAAAAAGCGTCCAACGATTATCTCCCTCGTAATTTGCTCTTGCGGCCTCGCGCAATATTTTCAGGTGATATCTGCTGTCGAAATCGTAAATCCTGACTCTGCGCAGCTCGCCTCCCAGGCTCACTTCGCTCACATTGACGAACGACGTGCCGTCCTTGACCCACAAGCCCGAACGAAACTCCTGGGCAATAATGCCGGATATCGCTTGTGAACGCAGGCGCTGTGCTAACTGCTCGGCAGGTGGCGCGACAAATTCGCCAACCGCAAATGTCAGCACACCGAAGATTACGCCCACATAACACAGCGCCCCCATCACCCTTCCCAATGAAACACCGGAAGTACGCATGACGGTAAATTCTGAACTCGAAACCAATTGCGCCAGAGCAAACAGGGTGCCAATCAGTGCGGCAATCGGAAACAGTTCATAGAAATGGTTGGGCGCCGAGAGCAATACGTGAAGAACGATATGGCGCAGCTGATAACCGCCCCTGCCGAGATCCTTGATCTGCTCGACAAGATCAAAAAAGCCAAACAGCAACAGTAAGGCTGCAAACACCAACATTGTTGCCATAGCAACTTCACGGGCAACATAATTCCTAAGCCTTTTCATCTAAACATCCGCCAAAGGGAGAAAAGCGTCAACCGGTGGTAAAACATGACGAGCAACAAAAGCAGCATTACGGCGTGCACTCCCCACATGCCTGTGAAAGCATCAATCCTTGACTGCACAATCGATGCCTGCATGATTGAAAGCAGATTGCTGTAAATCATGTACACCAGGATCGCAAGCACCACATTCATCGAACGGCCAGCGCGCGGATTTACGAACGATAGCGGAATGGCCAGAAGGCAAAGGATCAGCGCACTTACAGGCAACCCTATTCTCCAGGAAAGTTCGCCGAGATTCCGCGGAACGGGATCTCGCAGCAGGGCCCATGTCGGAAGTGTCTTGGTAGTTGGTGCACGGGCTGTGAATTCGACCGTCTCAATGCGCATGGCATAACGCTCGAATTCGAAAATCTTGTATTCCGGAGACCCCGGCAAGCCTTCGTAGCGCCGTCCATTAGTCAGCACCAGAAACCGATCGCCGTTGGCGTCGGTTTCCTGGAAACCGTGCTGCGCTACTATGACCCCTAACTTGCCGTGCTGCGTCGAGCTGACAAATACGTTTTTCACCAGATTCTTTTTACCCACCACTTCCTCGACCAGATATACGCGTTCAGCCCGGCTCGACTCGTGAAATATCCCAGGGGTGACCTGGGCCACGTCGTCACGGCTGTCCATCTGCCGGCGAAACTCCTCGGCCTTCTCGAATGCCCATGGCGAAAGCAGAAGCGAGATCAGTGCGATGGTCAATACCAGGGGGACTGCAAAAGTCAGCACCGGCCGGATCCAGCGATCCAGCCCCTGTCCGCAGGAAAACCACACCACCATTTCCGAATCGCGATAGCTGCGGGTCAGTGTCATCAGAACCGCAATGAAAAGGGCTACCGACAATAGCGCTGGCAAATAGCCGACCAACGTGAAACCCAGCAGGGCAATAACCCCCGTGGACGTGATCATTCCGCTGGCGGCCTGGCCGAGTAACTTTACCATCTGGGTGGTGAGGGATATCCCGACCAGAACCACAAACGTAGCCACAGCCGACGTAGTGAGTTCGCGCAGCAATGCTGACCGGAAAATCATGCCAGCATTTTGCTTTTTGAAAGGAACCCGAAGATAATCAACCGACGCGGTCCGTCACCGTCAGATACCGGAAAATCGCATGGAACCATCTTCACTCATGAAGGCATGACCTTGCGGTAAGACCGCCATTCACTGTTCTCGACAGTTTTGAAACGAGCATAGGAGTTGACGCGTGGAATTTATCATAAAACCCATTTTACCGGGTCGAACGGCAACCGGCTGCACCGTGGTTGGCGTTTATGCTGACAGGAAATTTGGAGCCGCTGCAGTTGCCTTGGACAAGGCATCCAAAGGCTACCTGCGGCGTGTAATTGAACGCGGAGACATGGATGGCCGCCTCGGTGATACGCTGATGCTGCACGACGTACCCGGGATCGCCAGCGTACGTGTTCTGCTCGTCGGACTGGGGCCCAAATCCGAGTTTGCTGAAAAACAGTTTAACTGCGCCGTCTCCGCGACCTTCAACACTCTTGCCAAATCCGGCACCAAGGACGCGGAATTGCACTTGACCGAACTTCCTGCCGGTCGCCGCGATATCGACTGGCGCACCATGCAGGCTGCCCGTGCGGCCCGGGAAACCCTCTACCGTTTTGAACAGATGAAAAGCAGTCCGGCGAAGGATGCGCCGGCATTGCGACGGATTGTGCTGGCCACGTCCAAAACCGACGAAAAACGCGCGGTACACGGATTGGCCCAAGGTCTTGCGCTGGGCCATGGCGTGAGCCTCGCACGCGATCTCGGCAACCTTCCGGGCAATGTCTGCACGCCATCCTATCTTGCAGAGCAGGCACGCGCACTAGCCAAACACTATCGCATCAAATGCCAGGTTCTCGAGCTGGCAGACATGGAAAAACTGGGTATGTATACCCTGCTCTCCGTGGCGCGCGGGAGCAGCCAACCCCCAAAACTGATTGTCCTCGAATACCGCGCCGGACCCAAAACCCATAAGCCCGTCGTGCTGGTAGGTAAGGGCGTCACTTTTGACACTGGTGGCATCTCGCTTAAGCCCGCCCCGGAAATGGATGAAATGAAATTTGATATGAGTGGAGCCGGCAGCGTTCTCGGCACGCTCAAAGCCGTTGCCGAAATGAAACTCCCCGTCAATCTCGTCGGCATCATCCCTGCGACCGAGAACATGCCCGGCGGGCGTGCCACCAAACCGGGGGATATCGTCACCAGCATGTCGGGCCAGACTGTCGAGATCCTGAATACCGATGCGGAAGGGCGCCTGATCCTGTGTGATGCATTAACTTATGCGGAGCGCTACTCTCCGGCAGCCGTCATCGACATCGCCACGCTCACTGGTGCCTGTGTCATTGCACTCGGGCATATTGTCAGCGGCCTGTTTGCCAACGACGATGCTCTGGCGCGGGAAGTTCTTGCCGCAGGTCAACAATCCGGGGATCGCGCGTGGCACCTGCCTCTGCACGATGAATACCAGGATCAGTTACGCAGCAATTTTGCTGACTTCGCCAATATCGGCGGCCGTCCCGCCGGCGCGGTGACTGCGGCCTGCTTTCTCTCCCGGTTCACCAAAAAGTACAAGTGGGCCCACCTTGACGTTGCCGGCACCGCCTGGAAATCGGGAAAGGAAAAAGGATCCACCGGACGACCGGTGCCGCTGTTGACGCAGTTCCTAATCAATCGCTCGGCAAAACGCTGATATCTGCCGGCATGACCCAGATCGATTTTTATGCACAGGCCGGTGACAAACTGCAAACCGCCTGCAAGCTGGTCGCAAAAGCCCGCTCCCTAGGGCTTCGTGTCACACTGTTCTGCCCCGACCGCGACATAGCTGCACAACTCGACAAGCTGCTGTGGACCGCGTCGGCTACGGGCTTTATCCCTCATTGCCGGACGGATGACCGCCTGGCCCCCGTGACCCCGGTCCTGATCGATACCGACGGCAAGGCCGAGGGGCACGACGAGGTGTTGATCAACCTGCATTCGGAATGGCCTGCAAGCTTCAGCCGCTTCCAGCGGCTCGCGGAAATAGTTGGCACCGAGGACGAGGACTGCGCCGCTGCACGCAATCGCTACAGGTTCTACCGTGACCGCGGTTACTCAATTCGCACTCACGATCTTGCTGCTGCAGAATCCCGTTAAGTTCCTGTGGCGACCGGCCTGAATCGCATCCGGTTGAGCATCTCGGGCGCCCTCCGTTAACATCTGTGTCGCCATGTCCGAATCGAGCCCTCCAAAGGACGCCAAAGATTTCATTGACCGCGCCGATGCTCTGTTGCAGCGCCATCGCCACACTGCGCCCCTAGACAAAACCTTAATAAAAGCGCACCAAACAACCGTAGCGGATGCCACACCAGCTGTCGACATCCCGACTCTGACTGACGTCGTCGTGGAAGGCGAAGTCATCCCCCGTACCGAACCAGCGCCGAAACCCGCAGATGCCAGACCGTCATCCGGTGGCGCCGTAATGTCCAGTGTGCAGGCTCAAAACATCGAACACGAGGCGCACCTGAAAACAAGGCGCAGCCTCAACGATCAGATCGCAAAGGTCGTGGAGGAGCGTTATCTGCCCGAAATCGGTGAAGCTCTTGAAAAGGCCATCAGTCGCGCTACGGGAGAAATCCAGTCCAGCATTGCCGATCTTGTACGAATATCCGTTGCAGAAAGCCTGCAGGCACAGTTTCGGCAGTTGCAGCCCCCCGCCGCGGAAACGCCCACCCCCTCCGGTATAATCCGCGATGCAGCGCCTGCACCTCATCTCCCCGAGCAAATGGACCTTCCGAAAAGTTTCGAGCCTGCGGCCATCGAGTCGCGCTGGTATCCAATTTGGGAAAAAAACGGCTACTTCAAGGCCGGGCTGGATATCGCCAACAACAAAGCCTACTGCATCCAGCTGCCACCGCCGAACGTGACCGGCGTGCTGCACATGGGACATGCGTTCAACCAGACCATCATGGATGGATTGACGCGCTATCACCGGATGTGCGGCTACAACACGCTTTGGCAGCCCGGGACAGATCATGCAGGGATCGCCACCGAAATGGTGGTAACCCGGCAGCTGGAGCAGCTGGGTCAGTCGCGCAACGAAATTAGCCGCGACGAATTCATCAAAAAAGTCTGGGAATGGAAGGAGCATTCGGGCTCGACCATTACCCGCCAGATGCGCCGACTCGGTGCCTCATGTGACTGGGAGCGCGAACGTTTCACGATGGACGAATCGCTGGCCAAGCTGGTCACGCACACTTTCGTCAAACTGCATCGCGACGGCCTGATTTATCGCGGCATGAGGCTGTCCAACTGGGATCCGGTGCTGCACACGGTGATCTCCGACCTCGAGGTCCAGTCGGAGGAGGAAGACGGCAAGCTGTGGCAGATCCGCTACCCTCTGGCCGACGGCAGCGGCCACCTGACCGTGGCGACCACTCGTCCGGAAACACTGCTTGGCGATGCCGCCGTTGCGGTTCATCCGGAGGATGAACGCTACAGTGGGCTCATCGGCCGGCAAGTCACTCTGCCGCTGACGGGACGCACGATCCCGGTAATTGCCGACGAATATGTCGACAAGTCGTTCGGCACCGGTTGCGTCAAGATCACACCGGCCCACGATTTCAATGACTATCAGGTCGGCCTGCGCCACAACCTACCGCAGTTGAATATTTTTACGCTGGATGCAGCGCTCAACGAAAACGCACCGGAAAAATACAGGGGACTGGATCGTTATGTCGCCCGGGAACACATCATAGCTGACCTCAAGGCACAAGGACTTCTCGAATCCGAAAAACCGCATCGCATGGTGGTTCCACGCGGCGACCGCACCGGTGTTGTCATCGAACCCATGCTGACCAGCCAGTGGTTCGTCAAAATGGAGCCGCTAGCTCAGCTTGGCCTCAAAGCGGTGCAGTCAGGCGAAGTTCAGCTCTTTCCTGAACAGTGGATCAACACCTACATCCACTGGCTCAACAATATCCAGGACTGGTGTATTTCCCGGCAATTGTGGTGGGGACACCGGGTGCCGGTATGGTATGACGACGCAGGCAACGTTTACGTCGCACACGACGAGGCAGAAGCCGTCCGGCAGTCCGGCGGCAAGACTTTGCATCAGGACCCCGACGTGCTCGACACCTGGTTTTCTTCACAACTCTGGTGTTTCTCAACTCTCGACTGGACGCCTGAATGGCCCAAAAAGTCGAACCCGTCGCTCGACTTGTACCTGCCCTCCTCGGTGCTGGTAACCGGCTTTGACATCATCTTCTTCTGGGTTGCTCGCATGGTAATGATTACCAAATACATGACCGGAAAAGTTCCTTTCCGTCATGTCTACGTGCATGGCCTGGTGCGCGACGCCGAGGGCCAGAAGATGTCAAAATCAAAAGGCAACACGCTGGATCCGCTGGACCTGATTGACGGCATTGATCTCGATTCCCTGGTTGCCAAACGCACATCCGGCCTGATGAATCCGAAACAGGCTGAGGACATCGCAAAACGCACCCGCGTCGAATTTCCCGATGGCATACCCGCCTATGGCACCGACGCGCTGCGTTTCACCTTTGCCAGCCTCGCCAGCCTGGGACGCGACATCAAATTCGACCAAAAGCGCTGTGAAGGTTATCGTAATTTCTGCAACAAGCTGTGGAATGCCACGCGTTTTGTGTTGATGAACTGCGAGGGCAAGGATACGGGCCTTGATGCATCGGCTCCGGTCCAGTTATCCACTGCCGACCGCTGGCTGATCAGCAGGCTTCAGCGCGCCGAAGCCGAGGCTCATCAGGCATACCGGGAATACCGCTTTGACAATCTGGCCCGCACGATTTACGTGCTTGTATGGGACGAATACTGCGACTGGTATCTCGAACTCGCCAAGGTTCAATTGGCAGCCGGCGGCGACGAGCAATGCCGCGGCACCCGGCGCACCCTGGTGCGCGTGCTCGATACCATCCTGCGACTCGCACATCCGATCATACCGTTC
>JAYOED010000058.1:0-13854 GCA_038106575.1 Burkholderiales bacterium | reverse complement strand
GGGCGACCCTGTACCCGGCGAACACCTTGCTGGATGAAGAGGTCGTGAATGCCGTCGAAGCGGCAGGTATTGATGAAATCAAGGTGCGCACACCTTTGACCTGCGAAACGCGCTACGGACTGTGCACCCGTTGTTATGGGCGTGACTTGGGTCGCGGTTCGGTGGTCAACGTCGGCGAAGCCGTTGGTGTAATTGCTGCGCAGTCGATTGGCGAACCCGGTACTCAGCTGACCATGCGTACTTTCCATATTGGTGGCGCTGCTTCTCGGACTGCCGTCGTCAGCCAGGTAGGCAGCAAGTCGGCCGGTGTGGTGCGTTATTCTGCCGGGATGCGTTATGTTTCAAACACCCGTGGTGAGCTTGTCGCGATATCTCGCAATGGAGAACTGATGATACACGACGACGCCAATCGCGAGCGTGAGCGCCACAAGGTTCCTTATGGCGCATTGCTTTCCGCGCAAGACGGTCAGGCCGTCAAACCGGGGCATGTGCTGGCCACATGGGATCCGCATACGCGTCCGATCATCACCGAGTATGCCGGGCGCATCAAATTCGAAAACGTGGAAGAAGGCGTTACGGTTGCCAAGCAGATTGACGAAGTTACGGGTCTGTCGACGTTGGTGGTGGTCGATCCCAAGCGCCGTGGCAGTGCCCAGGCCAAGGGTTTGCGCCCACAGGTGAAGCTGCTTGACGCGAACGGCAAGGAAATCAAGCTTGCCGGTTCGGATCAGCCGGTCAATATCACGTTCCAGATCGGCTGCATCATTACCGTGCGCGACGGTCAGGATGTCGGTGTTGGCGAGGTGTTGGCGCGGATCCCGCAGGAA
Source organism: Burkholderiales bacterium (assembly GCA_038106575.1). GTDB lineage: Bacteria > Pseudomonadota > Gammaproteobacteria > Burkholderiales > SG8-41. The sequence goes on along the minus strand of JAYOED010000058.1, from coordinate 13,027 downwards.
ACTTCGAAAACCCGTGACATTACTGGCGGTCTCCCGCGTGTTGCAGAGTTGTTCGAAGCGCGCTCGCCTAAAGACGCCGGGCTTTTAGCCGAGGTCACCGGTACGGTTTCGTTTGGCAAGGACACCAAAGGTAAGCAGCGTCTGGTGATCACTGATCTCGACGGCATCGCCCATGAATTTCTGATTGCAAAAGACAAGCACATCATGGCTCACGACGGTCAGGTGGTGAACCGCGGAGAAAGCATCGTCGACGGCCCGGCCGATCCGCACGATATCCTACGACTGCTCGGCGTCGAGGCCCTTGCGCGCTACATTTGCAACGAAGTTCAGGATGTTTATCGGCTGCAGGGCGTGAAAATCAACGACAAGCACATCGAGGTCATTGTGCGCCAGATGTTGCGCCGTGTTTTGATTGTTGAGCCGGGTGATACCCGCTTTATTACCGGGGAACAGGTCGAGCGCGCCGAGTTGCTGCTGGAAAACGAAAGTATCGAAGCGGACGGCAAGAAGCCCGCACAGTATGAGTATGTTCTTCTGGGTATCACCAAGGCTTCGCTGTCAACGGACTCGTTTATCTCGGCGGCTTCCTTCCAGGAAACCACCCGGGTGCTGACCGAAGCGGCGATCATGGGCAAGCGCGACGAATTGCGCGGGCTGAAGGAGAATGTCATTGTCGGGCGCCTGATTCCCGCGGGCACTGGCTTGGCGTATCACCGCGTCCGGCGCCGGCAGGCCGCCCAGGCCGAACTCGAGCAGGCAGCGTCGGCGGAAATTGAGGTCGAAGCACTCGTGCAGGGCACAGAGGGAGAGGAGCAGGTTGCTTGACAGTAATTAGGTAACCCCATAAAATTGATAGTCTTTTTTGGGCTCTGCAGGACCTTTAAATTCCTGCAGCGCTCCAGCGGTAAAAACCCGGGACGGTGGAGACGCCGTCCCAGCGTTTTTTGGGCACTTGCCTCTGGTTGAAATTGCTGAATTTTTTGCCGTAAACCGGCCAGTGTAATTTTTAGTAACCTATTGACATATAAAGAAAAATGCCAACAGTAAACCAACTTGTGCGCAAACCCCGCCAAGCTCCCCGCACCAAGAGCAAGGTGCCGGCGCTGGCGGGCAGCCCGCAAAAACGGGGGGTATGCACGCGTGTTTACACGACGACCCCCAAAAAGCCTAATTCGGCTCTGCGGAAGGTGGCCAAGGTTCGACTGACCAATGGCTTCGAGGTCATCGGCTACATCGGTGGCGAAGGCCATAACCTTCAGGAGCACTCGGTGGTTTTGATCCGCGGCGGGCGTGTTAAAGATTTGCCGGGCGTGCGCTATCACGTTGTTCGTGGCAGCCTGGATACGGCGGGTGTCAAGGATCGCAAACAGTCGCGTTCCAAATACGGCGCAAAACGCGCCAAAGCGGCTTGATAGGGGATCAGGGAAATGCCACGTCGTAGAGAAGTTCCTAAACGTGATGTTCTGCCGGATCCGAAATACGGCAGCCAGGATGTCGCCAAGTTCATCAACGTACTTATGACTCGCGGCAAGAAATCGGTAGCCGAGCGAATCATGTACGGAGCGCTGGAGCAGATTAATAAAAAGGCCGGCAAGGACGCCCTTGAGGTGTTCAATCAGGCTGTGAACAATGTCAAACCGCTGGTCGAAGTCAAAAGCCGCCGTGTTGGCGGAGCGAATTACCAGGTGCCGGTCGAAGTGCGATCGGTTCGGCGCATGGCGCTGGCCATGCGCTGGCTTCGCGATGCGGCGCGCGGCCGTGGTGAGAAATCGATGGGCGCACGGCTGGCTGGTGAACTCACCGAAGCTGCGGAAGGTCGCGGCGGCGCAATGAAAAAGCGCGAAGAAGTGCATCGTATGGCAGAGGCTAATAAAGCCTTCTCCCACTACCGGTTTTAACGCGAGCTGCTGAAGGGTAACGATCGTGCCACGCAAGACCCCAATTGAGCGGTATCGCAACATCGGGATTTCTGCGCATATCGATGCGGGAAAGACCACGACCACCGAACGCGTTCTGTTTTACACCGGTGTGAATCACAAGATCGGCGAGGTGCATGACGGCGCCGCGACGATGGACTGGATGGAACAGGAGCAGGAGCGTGGAATCACCATTACTTCCGCTGCCACAACCTGCTACTGGCGCGGCATGGGTGCCAACTATCCTGAGCACCGCGTAAACATCATCGATACCCCGGGCCACGTTGATTTCACGATTGAGGTCGAGCGTTCAATGCGTGTATTGGACGGTGCGTGCATGGTGTATTGTGCAGTGGGCGGTGTGCAGCCCCAGTCCGAGACGGTGTGGCGTCAGGCCAATAAATACAAGGTTCCGCGTCTTGCGTTCGTCAACAAGATGGACCGCACCGGTGCGAATTTTTTCCGTGTCCATGAGCAGATGAAATCGCGCCTCAAGGCCAACCCGGTACCCATCCAGGTACCTATCGGTAGCGAGGATACATTCGTCGGGGTGATTGACCTCGTCAAAATGAAGGCCATAGTCTGGGACGAGGCGTCACAAGGCATCAAGTTCGAGTATAAGGACATTCCGGCCGACTTGCAGGAAATCGCCGAGGAGTGGCACGAAAAGCTCATGGAAGCTGCAGCCGAGGCGAACGAGGAACTGATGAACAAGTACCTCGAAGCTGGTGCATTGACAGAGCAGGAAACAAAAGACGGTCTTCGGATTCGCACCATTGCGGGCGAGATCGTGCCCATGCTCTGCGGTTCGGCGTTCAAGAACAAGGGCGTGCAGGCGATGCTCGATGCGGTGATAGATTATCTGCCGTCGCCGGTCGACATCCCGCCGGTCAAGGGCATACTCGAGAATGAATCCGAGAGCTCTCGCAAGGCCAACGACACTGAGCCATTCTCTGCACTTGCGTTCAAGATCATGACCGATCCTTTTGTTGGTCAGCTGACCTTTATTCGCGTCTACTCGGGTATACTGAATTCGGGTGACACGATTTACAACGCGGTTAAGCAGCGCAAGGAACGCATCGGGCGGATTCTTCTGATGCATGCTAACCAGCGCGAGGAAATTAAGGAATTGTTTGCCGGTGACATCGCGGCTGCGGTTGGTCTCAAGGACGTGGTGACCGGCGATACGCTTTGCGATCCCTCTAAGATCATCACGCTGGAACGGATGGTCTTTCCTGAACCGGTGATTCACGTTGCCGTCGAGCCGAAGACCAAGGCTGATCAGGAGAAGATGGGCATCGCGCTTAACCGCTTAGCGCAGGAGGATCCATCCTTCCGTGTGCGCACAGACGAAGAGTCTGGACAGACCATCATCTCCGGCATGGGCGAGTTGCACCTGGAAATCATTGTCGATCGCATGAAGCGTGAGTTCAGTGTCGAAGCCAATGTCGGCGCGCCACAGGTGGCGTATCGTGAAACGATTCGTAAGCCCTGTGACAAGGTCGAAGGCAAATTCGTCAAGCAGTCCGGCGGTCGCGGCCAGTATGGCCATGTCTGGCTGAAAGTCGAGCCGAATGAGATCGGAAAGGGTTACGAGTTCGTCGATGCCATCAAGGGTGGCTCGGTCCCCCGGGAATACATTCCCGCAGTTCAAAAAGGCATTCAGGAGGCGATTCCCGCAGGCGTTCTCGCCGGATTCCCTGTTGTTGATGTCAAGGTCACACTGTTTGACGGCTCGTACCACGAGGTCGACTCGAACGAGAACGCGTTCAAGATGGCGGGATTGATGGCATTCAAGGAGGGCCTCCGTCGCGCCAATCCGGCACTGCTCGAGCCGATCATGGCGGTTGAGGTCGAGACCCCTGAAGACTTCATGGGTAACGTGGTCGGCGACCTGAATTCGCGGCGCGGTGTAATCCAGGGCATGGACGACATTCCTGGCGGCGGCAAAACCGTCAAGGCTGAGGTGCCGTTGAAGGAAATGTTCGGCTATTCGACGTCCCTGCGCTCGCTGTCGCAAGGGCGTGCCACTTATACGATGGAGTTCAAACATTACTCGGAAGCGCCACGCAACATCGCTGACGAAATCATCAACAAGCAGTCCGGTAAAGACGACAAGAAATAAGGAACAACAATGGCCAAGGGCAAATTTGAGCGGACGAAGCCGCACGTGAACGTAGGAACGATTGGTCACGTGGACCACGGGAAGACGACTCTGACGGCGGCGATGACGACCGTGCTATCGCAAAAGTTTGGCGGCGAGGCAAAGGGTTACGACCAGATTGATGCGGCACCCGAGGAGAAGGCGCGCGGGATCACGATTAACACAGCGCACGTGGAATATGAGACGGAGAAGCGTCACTACGCGCACGTGGACTGCCCGGGCCATGCGGACTACGTGAAGAACATGATTACGGGCGCTGCGCAGATGGACGGTGCGATTCTGGTGGTGTCGGCGGCCGACGGCCCGATGCCGCAGACCCGCGAACATATTCTGCTTGCCCGCCAGGTGGGCGTGCCCTACATCGTCGTGTTTATGAACAAGGCGGACATGGTAGACGACAAGGAGCTGCTCGAACTGGTGGAGATGGAGGTTCGCGAGCTACTGTCGAAATATGAATTCCCCGGGGACAAGACCCCAATCATCATCGGCTCGGCGCTTAAGGCGATGGAAGGCGATAAGGGCGAGATGGGTGAAGGCGCGATCGTGAAGTTGGCCGAAGCGCTCGACAGCTACATTCCGGAGCCGAAGCGTGCTTTGGACGGCACGTTCCTGATGCCGGTGGAGGACGTGTTCTCGATCTCGGGTCGCGGCACGGTGGTGACGGGTCGTGTTGAGCGCGGTGTGATCAAGGTGGGTGAAGAGATCGAGATCGTGGGTCTGAAGCCGACGACGAAGACGGTGTGCACCGGAGTGGAGATGTTCAGGAAGCTGCTGGACCAGGGTCAGGCGGGTGACAACGTGGGTATTCTGCTGCGCGGCACGAAGCGCGAAGAGGTGGAGCGTGGGCAGGTGTTGGCGAAGCCGGGTTCGATCACGCCGCACACCAAGTTTGCGGCTGAGATTTACGTGCTGTCGAAGGACGAGGGTGGTCGTCATACACCGTTCTTCAACGGCTACCGTCCGCAGTTCTATTTCCGGACGACGGACGTGACGGGTGCGATCGAGCTGCCGAAGGGCACGGAGATGGTGATGCCCGGGGACAACATTTCGATCACGGTGGCGCTGATTCAGCCCATTGCGATGGAAGAGGGGCTGCGTTTTGCGATCCGCGAGGGCGGTAAGACCGTCGGTGCAGGTGTCGTCGCTAAGATCATTGAGTAAAACATGGCTGCCCTGAAAAACCAGAAAATTCGCATTCGCCTGAAGGCCTTCGATTATCGGCTGATCGATCAGTCAGCGCTTGAGATCGTGGATACGGCAAAACGCACCGGTGCAGTGGTCAAGGGGCCGATTCCCTTGCCGACCCGCAAGCAGCGTTTTGATCTGTTGCGTTCGCCTCACGTCAACAAGACTTCGCGCGAGCAATTGGAAATCCGCAGCCACTTGCGCTTGATGGACATAATTGATCCGACGGACAAAACGGTTGATGCGCTGATGAAACTGGATCTGCCGGCTGGTGTGGATGTGGAGATCAAGCTGTAATGCTGTGAACGGGCGCCGTGGCGTCCGGTTGTCAAGATGAAGTGCCGGCCAATTGCAGTCGGCGCCTTTTAAAAAAGGTACATAAAATGAGCTTAGGACTAGTCGGCCGCAAAGTCGGCATGACACGGTTATTCACCGATGACGGTGACAGCATTCCTGTCACGGTGGTCGACGTGTCGAACAATCGCGTCTCCCAAATCAGAACTCCGGAAACTGACGGCTATTCCGCCGTTCAGATTGTATTCGGCAAGCGCCGTTCCTCCCGCGTGCGTAAACCTGCCGCCGGGCATTTCGCAAAAGCCGGTGTCGAAGCCGGGCAAGTGTTGCGCGAATTTCTGGTGGCACCGGAAAAACTTGCCGAGATGAAAGTCGGCAACCCGCTGACTGCCGCAATATTCGAGGTTGGGCAGTATGTCGACGTCACTGGCGTATCGCAGGGCAAGGGCTTTACGGGCGTCATCAAGCGTCACAATTTCTCATCGAACCGCGCTAGTCACGGCAACTCGGTATCGCATAATAAGCCGGGCTCGATCAGCATGGCGCAGGATCCCGGCCGGGTGTTTCCTGGGAAGAAAATGGCGGGCCATATGGGAGCCGCCAGGCGGACGCAGCAGTCACTAAGAATTGTACGTATCGATGCGGAGCGCAATCTGCTTTTGATTCGGGGTGCGATCCCAGGTTCGCGCGGCGGAGACGTGATGGTGCGTCCGGCTGTGCGTGCGCGCCGTTCAGCGGTCAAACAGGGCGGCAAAGCCGCTGCTGGTAAGTAAGAGGCTCGCATGGAACTCAATATCGTTAACGAGCAGGGCAAGCCGACCGCTAAACTGGCGGCATCCGACGCGGCCTTTGGTCGCGAATTCAACGAATCCCTGGTGCACCAAGTGGTTACCGCTTATCTCGCGAATGCGCGTCTGGCAACGCGGGCTCAGAAGGATCGCGGCACGGTCAGGCACTCAACGACCAAACCCTGGCGCCAGAAAGGAACCGGACGCGCACGCGCCGGTATGACGTCAAGCCCCTTGTGGCGCGGCGGCGGGAGGACATTCCCGAATACCCCATACGAGAACTACTCGCACAAGCTCAATCGCAAGATGTATCGCGCAGGCTTGCTGTCTATCCTGTCCCAGCTTGTACGTGAGGACAGGTTGGTTGTTGTCGACACCTTCACTGTTGATGCCCCGAAAACCAAGCTTCTTGCCAAGAAACTTCAGGGTATGGGCATGGACAATGTCCTGATCATTACTGACAAACTCGACGAAAATCTGCGGCTGTCATCTCGCAATCTGCCGCACGTGATGGCCGTGGAGGTCGGACATGCCGATCCGGTCAGCTTGATTCGTCACGGCAAGGTGCTGATGACCAAAGCCGCAGTGGGCAAGATAGAGGAGATGCTGGCATGAGCGCGTTCACTACTGAGCGACTGGCGCAAATACTGCTTGCCCCGGTGGTTTCTGAGAAAAGCACATTTGTGGGTGAAAAGGGTAACCAAGTGGTTTTTCGGGTCATCAGAGATGCCACCAAGCCGGAAATCAAGGCAGCAGTGGAAACCATGCTGGGCAAGAAGGACGAGAAACTTGAGGTTCGTAACGTTCGCGTCGTCAATGTCCATGGCAAAGAAAAACGTTTTGGCCGTTTCGTCGGTCGTCGCAGTGACTGGAAAAAGGCCTATGTCAGCCTCAAGCCTGGCCAGGAAATCACCTTTGCTGAAGGGGAGGTGAAGTAATGCTGATCAAAGTCAAGCCGACTTCACCGGGCCGTCGCGGCCTGGTTAAGGTTGTTACTCCGGGGTTGCACAAGGGAAAGCCGGCCGCCAATCTGGTTGAACGGCAATCAAAAAAATCAGGCCGCAATGCGCAAGGCCGCATCACCATGCGTCACAAGGGCGGCGGTCACAAGCAGCATTACCGCCGCGTTGATTTTCGCCGCGACAAGGACGCGATTCCAGCCACGGTCGAGAGGATTGAATACGATCCGAACCGCAGTGCGCATCTGGCCTTGCTATGTTATTCCGACGGTGAGCGGCGCTACATCATTGCCGCTCGTGGTGTCAGCGCAGGGATGCGGTTACTGTCGGGCGCGGAAGCCCCCATCAAACCGGGTAATGCGTTGCCGTTGAGAAATATCCCGGTCGGAACGACGATTTGCTGTATCGAAATGCTGCCAGGTAAAGGCGCTCAGATTGCACGTGCAGCCGGTACATCGGCGCAGTTGCTCGCTCGCGAAGGCGAATATGCCCAGCTGCGGCTGCGTTCCGGAGAAATCCGAAAAGTGCACGTCAACTGTCGCGCCACGATTGGCGAGGTCGGCAATGAGGAGCACTCGCTGGAGTCCATCGGCAAGGCCGGTCGCGTACGCTGGCGCGGCATCCGCCCAACCGTACGCGGTGTGGCGATGAATCCGATTGACCACCCGCATGGCGGTGGAGAAGGGCGGACAGCCGCGGCGCAGGCGCCGGTCAGTCCATGGGGCGTCATGTGCAAAGGGTACAAGACGCGCAAGAACAAGCGCACGAGCGGCATGATCATCCGTCGCCGCAATGCCAAAGCCACAACGTAAGGGGTAACGATGTCACGTTCCATCAAAAAAGGTCCGTTCGTTGACCATCACCTGATTCAGAAGGTGGAAGCGGCGCGCGCCGGATCGGATAAGCGGCCGATCAAGACCTGGTCCCGGCGTTCCACAATACTGCCGGATTTTGTCGGATTGACCATCGCCGTGCACAACGGCAAACAACATGTTCCGGTCTATGTCACCGAGAACATGGTCGGGCACAAGCTGGGCGAATTTGCGCATACCCGCATGTTCAAGGGGCATTCGAAGGCTGGCGGGGCTTCGGCGCCTGCCGACAAGAAAGCCAGCCCCACACCGGCGGCCAAGTAAGGTAAAAAAATGGATACGACAGCAAAATTGCATGGTGTCAGGCTTTCAGCACAGAAAGGGCGGCTGGTTGCGGATTTGATCCGTGGGAAATCAGTTGAAACAGCCTTGAACATCCTTACTTTTTCACCGAAGAAGGGCGCGGTAATCATCCGTAAAGTGCTGGAATCGGCGATTGCCAATGCCGAGCACAATGACGGAGCCGACATCGACGAACTGAAAATAACCCGGATCTTCGTTGAGAAAGGTCCGGTCATGAAGCGTTTCTCGTCTCGCGCCAAAGGGCGGGGTGTACGGATTTTGAAGCCGACATGCCATGTATATGTCACTGTTGGCGACGGAAGGAAATAAGACATGGGTCAGAAAATACATCCCACCGGATTCCGCTTGGCTTTTAATCGCAACTGGTCCTCGCGCTGGTATGCCAACAACAAGACTTTCGCAGGCATGTTGCTGGAAGATATCAAGGTCAGGGAATACCTAAAACAAAGGCTTGTCCAGGCCGCAGTATCGCGGGTGGTGATCGAACGTCCAGCTAAAAATGCGCGTATTACGGTATTCAGTGCCCGTCCGGGCATGGTTATCGGTAAGAAAGGTGAGGATATTGAGCGGCTGAAAGCCGACCTGCAGAAAATGCTTGGTGTGCCGGTGCATGTGAATATCGAAGAAGTACGCAAGCCGGAACTGGATGCGCAACTGATCGCCGATTCGATCGTGAATCAGCTGCAGAAACGGATCATGTTCCGCCGCGCCATGAAGCGCGCGATCACCAATGCCATGCGGCTCGGTGCTCAGGGTATCAAGATCATGAGCGCAGGCCGTCTGAACGGAATCGAGATTGCACGCACCGAGTGGTACCGTGAGGGTCGTGTGCCGCTGCATACGCTGCGCGCTGATATCGACTATGGATTTTCCGAAGCCAAGACCAGCTACGGGGTCATTGGCGTCAAAGTCTGGGTATTTAAGGGCGAGGTGATCGGCAAGAACGACCAGCCTGCACTTGCTGCACCGGCTGCGGCACCTGCCGAAGCGCCAGCGTCGGAACCAGCGCGCAAACCGCGGCGGACAACAAAATCAGGAGCGAAACGTGCTACAGCCAGCCAGGCGTAAATACCGCAAGGAGCAAAAGGGCCGGAATACCGGTGTTGCGACCCGCGGCAACAAGGTCAGTTTCGGTGAGTATGGCCTGAAGGCTATCGGACGCGGTCGCCTGACCGCACGCCAGATCGAGGCCGCTCGTCGCGCGATGACCCGTCATATCAAACGGGGTGGGCGGATCTGGATCAGAATTTTTCCCGACAAGCCGATCTCTAGGAAGCCGGCTGAAGTGCGTATGGGTAATGGCAAGGGCAATCCCGAGTACTGGGTAGCCGAAATCCAGCCCGGCAAGGTTCTGTATGAAATGGACGGCGTGAACGAAGTCATCGCGAAAGAGGCTTTCCGCCTTGCTGCAGCCAAGCTGCCGATTGCTACCACGTTTGTGCACCGTCTAGTAGGGGGGTAAGAAATGAAGGCCAGTGAATTGAGTGCAAAAGGTGCGGATGAACTGCGCACAGAGCTGGAATCGCTCCTGAAGGCGCAATTTTCCCTGCGTATGCAGAAGGCGACGCAGCAGCTTTCCAATACCAGCCAGTTGCGCAAAGTGCGCCGCGATATTGCGCGCGTGCGCACCATACTGAGATCAAAAGCCTAAACGGCGGGATATGAAAATATGAGTGAACCAAATAAACGAACCCTGACCGGACGTGTGGTCAGTGACAAGATGACCAAAACAGTGACGGTATTAGTCGAGCGGCGCGTCAAGCACCCGCTGATGGGCAAAATCGTCACGCGATCGAAGAAATACCACGCTCATGATGCTAACGACGAGTACAAAGAAGGCGATACGGTTCTGATCGAAGAGTGCCGGCCGATGGCGAAAACCAAGGCTTGGCGAGTGATCAAGCTGGTTGAGAAGTCGAGAGGCGTATAGCAGTTTTTATTTGCTTTACAGGCAGTTGGCAGGATATAATTAGCGGTTTATTCCGCCCTGATTCCAACGGAGCGGCTACTTTGCCCGAACGGGCTCCAAAACTGACTTTCCGAAATTCAAGGGGGGGGTCAAGTTGGAGAAAGACAGCAGGTAAAAAAATGATTCAGATGCAATCCATACTGGATGTTGCGGACAATACCGGTGCGCGTGCGGTCATGTGCATCAAGGTCCTTGGTGGTTCCAAGCGCCGGTATGCCGGCATCGGCGACGTGATCAAGGTCAGCGTCAAAGATGCGGCACCGCGCGGGCGCGTTAAAAAGGGTGAGGTCTACAACGCCGTCGTCGTGCGCACCGCCAAAGGTGTACGTCGTAACGACGGCTCTCTGCTCAAATTCGATGGCAATGCGGCCGTGCTGCTTAACCAGAAGCTTGAGCCGATCGGCACGAGGATTTTCGGGCCGGTCACGCGTGAATTGCGGACCGAACGCTTTATGAAAATCGTTTCTCTGGCACCTGAAGTGCTGTAACACGAAGGGTGATACACACATATGCGCAAGATCAAGAAAGGCGATGATGTTGTTGTGCTTGCCGGCCGTGACCGCGGCAAGCGTGGCACCGTACTACGAATTGTTGATACCGATCATCTGTTGGTGGAAGGCGCTAATCGCGTCAAGAAGCACCAGAGGCCAAATCCGGCAAAGGGTGTGACCGGGGGCATCATCGACAAAGAAATGCCTATTCATCTGTCGAAAGTTGCCCTGTTTAATCCGGTGACCCAAAAGGCTGACCGTGTCGGCATCCGACGTCTGGAAGACGGGCGTCGGGTACGTTTTTACAAATCCAATGGCGAAGTGGTTGATGTATGAGTGCTGTTAAAGACACCAAGAAATCAAAATCAGCAAAGCCGGCAAAAAATTCTGAGGGGACGACTGCAAAGGCATCACCCGCAAAACGACAGCCCAAGGAGGAATCTAATGCCGCCGCTTCAACTCCGAAGCAGGGCAAGCCAGTCAGGCCTGCAGAGCCTGCGCGGCTAGGTATCTACTACAGGGAAACGGTTGCCAAGGAGCTGACCACGAAATTCGGCTACACGAGCCCGATGCAGGTGCCTCGCATTGAAAAGATCGTCCTCAACATGGGCGTGGGCGAGGCAGTGGCCGACAAGAAAATCATGGATAACGCCGTCGGCGACATGACCAAGATCGCTGGCCAGAAGCCACTGGTGACCAAGTCGCGCAAGGCGATCGCGAGCTTCAAGATCCGCGAAGGCTACCCGGTTGGGTGCAAAGTCACTCTCCGCGGGGGTCGGATGTACGAATTCCTGGATCGTCTTGTCAATATTGCTATGCCCCGGATTCGCGATTTTCGCGGCATTTCCGGCCGCAGCTTTGATGGCCGTGGCAATTACAACATGGGCGTCAAGGAACAGATCATTTTTCCTGAAATCGAGTACGACAAGATCGATGCCCTGCGAGGCATGAATATCACCATCTCGACGACTGCAAAATCCGATGAAGAAGCTCGGGCATTGCTTTCGGCGTTCAAATTTCCTTTCCGGAACTGAGGAAAATCGCATGTCCAAGCTTGCTTTGAAAAACCGTGAGCAGAAGCGGCGCAAGGCTGTGAAGAAATTCGCGGCAAAACGCGCGGAGCTGGAGGCCATAATCAACGACCAGAAGCTCGCGCCGGAAGATCGCTACGAAGCCCGCCTGAAGCTGCAAAAGTTGCCGAGAAACTCAAGCTCGGTGAGGCTGCGCAACCGGTGTGCGCTGACCGGAAGACCGCGCGGTGTTTACCGCAAATTCGGGCTTGCCCGCGGCAAGCTTCGGGAAATCGCCATGCGCGGTGAAATCCCAGGTGTAATCAAGGCCAGCTGGTAAGACCAGGTCAGGAGAAATTTGCATGAGCATGAATGATCCAATTTCCGACATGCTGACCCGCATCCGCAATGCACAGCAGGCGGAGAGAGAGTCCGTATCGATGCCGTCGAGCAAACTAAAGGCGGCAATTGCTAAGGTACTCAAGGACGAGGGATACATCGAGGATTTCGCCGTGCGCGGCGAAACATCGAAACCCGAGCTCCAAGTGAGCCTGAAATATTATGCGGGACGACCGGTTATCGAGAAAATCGAGCGCGTAAGCCGCCCGGGCCTGCGCATCTACAAACCCAGTCGCGATATTCCCCGGGTTATGAACGGCCTTGGCGTGGCCATTGTGTCGACGCCTCAGGGTGTCATGACTGACCGCAAAGCCAGAGGCATCGGCATTGGCGGTGAAGTTCTTTGTATCGTGGCGTAACGGAGACCATCGATGTCCCGAGTAGGAAAAAGCCCGGTTGCATTGCCGGAAAAAGTGGAAGTAACCATCAGCGCCGGCCAGATTTCGGTCAAAGGCCCGCTTGGCGTCATGTCGCAGAGCATTTCGCCGAATGTCAAAGTGGAAAAAATTGAAAATAGCCTCAAAATCAAGGTTAACGACAAATCCCGGCAAGCCAATGCCATCAGCGGAACCTTGCGTGCCCTAGTCGCGAACATGGTGCATGGGGTAAGCAAGGGGTTCGAGAAAAAACTAAATCTAGTCGGTGTTGGTTACCGCGCACAGGCACAAGGAGACAAA
>JAYOED010000057.1:0-14033 GCA_038106575.1 Burkholderiales bacterium | reverse complement strand
GTAGTAGCCGGCCGCATAACCTCCGGAAAAAATGTGTGAGAAATTGTTCGGGAAACGGTTGTATTCCGGCGGAAACAGCACGGCAACATCGCGACGAACTTCGTTCAGCAGCTGTAAGGGTGTTTGCGGGCCGGCAGGCTCGTAGTCGTGGTGCAGTCGCAGGTCGAACAGGGCGAACTCGATCTGGCGCAGGGTTTGCAATCCGCTCTGAAAATTCTTCGCGGCGATCATTTTTTCGAACAGCGCCTTGGGAAGCGAGTCACCGCAGGCGGCATGTCGCGTCATCGGCTGTACAACATCCCACTCCCAGCAAAAGTTTTCCATGAACTGGCTGGGAAGCTCGACCGCATCCCATTCGACGCCGTTGATGCCTGACACGCCCAGGAAATCAACCCGGGTCAGCAGGTGGTGCAATCCGTGCCCGAACTCGTGAAATAACGTGATGACTTCGTCATGAGTAAACAGGGCGGGTTTACCGCCCAGAGGCGGCGAAAAGTTGCAGTTCAAATAGGCCACTGGAGCCTGGATGCCTTGTGGCGTTGCGCGGCGCGTGATGGCGTCATCCATCCATGCGCCACCACGTTTGCTTTTACGGGCGTAGAGGTCGAGATAGAACTGTCCGATGAAGGTGCCGTCGCGGCTGCGGATAGAGTAGAAAAGTACGTCCTTATGCCATTGCGGCGCTTCGGCGGCGGAAATCGTCAGGCCGTACAGCGTTTCCACTAGCTTGAACATGCCTGGAAGGACGGCATTTTCAGGAAAGTACTGTTTGACCTCGTTCTCTGAAAAGCCATAACGCGCGACACGCAGTTTTTCGGAGGCGTAGGCCACATCCCAGGCTTCGAGTTTTGTCACATCCAGTTCTTTGCGCGAGAAATCGCGCAACTCGGCCAGATCGCGTTCAGCGTAAGGTTTGGCTCGCATGGCGAGTTCGCGTAGAAATCCGAGAACCTGTTCCGGCGTCTCCGCCATTTTCGGTTCCAGCGAATATTCGGCATAACTGCGGTAACCAAGCAGCCGCGCCATTCCGAGGCGCAGGCGGACGATTTCAGCGATCAGCGGCGTGTTGTCGAATTTGGAGTCGCCGAACTCAGATGCGCGGGTGACGTATGCGTGATACATGCGCTCACGCAGACTGCGATTGTCGGCGTATTGCATCACCGGCATGTAGGAGGGGGCGTGCAAGGTGAATTTCCAGCCGGTTTCACCGTCAGCCTTGGCAGCAGCAAGCGCGGCCGCCAGCGCATCTTCCGGCAATCCTGCGACTTCAGCTTTATTCGTAACGGTATGCGACCAGGCGTTGGTGGCATCCAGCAGGTTGTCGCTGAAGCGGGACTGGATTTCAGAAAGCCGGCTGTATATTTCCGTGAATCTCTCCTTATCCTTTCCTAACAACTCGGCACCACCGCGACGGAAATCCCGGACCTCGTTGTCAATGATCCTGCGCTGTGCCGGGTTCAGTGCCGCAAAGCCGGCCGCATCGCGCAGTATCCTGAATTTTCGGTATAGCCCTTCGTGCTGGCTGATCTCCGAATGGTATTGCGAGATTTTTGGAAGGTTTGTGTTGTATTTTTCTCTTAACTCAGGGCTGTTCATGACTGCATTCAGGTGGCCTACCTGCCCCCAGGCACGGTGCAGACGTTCGTTGGCGTCTTCCAGCGGGGCGACAAAATTGTCCCATTCGGGGCTTGGCTCATCCGCTGCGAGTCGCGCGATGAGGGCGCGATTTTCCGCCAGTAACTCATCCACGGCGGGAGTGACATGTTCCGGAGAAAAATCGGCAAAGCGGGGCAGCCCCGAAAAATCGAGCAAGGGATTCATCTGTGGATTCACCTGAAATGCAGCAGCCGGCGCGACTGCGAAACGTATCGCCAGTTTACCAGATCGATACGGTTATGATGGGCAAAAACAGAAACAAGCAATTGTTTTTATTGAGTTATTTCTTTTCGAAGGCTACGGAGCCATCGATAAGCGTATGCGTCACGCGACCCTGCATTTCGATTCCTGAAAATGGCGTATTTTTACCCTGGCTTTTCAGAGTGCGGGATTCGACGCGCCAGTGATAGCCGGGATCGAAAATGCAGATGTCGGCAGCAGCGCCCGGGGCGAGATGACCGCAATCGATCCCAAGAACAGCGGCTGGCTTGGCGGTAATGCGCGCGAGGGCGTCTGCGAGACTGACGCCACATTCGTCGGCCCATTTCAATGTCAGGGGCAACAGCAATTCGACGCCGGTAGCGCCGGTTTCCGCCTCGGAAAACGGCAGTTGCTTGACATCTTCATCTACAGGCGTGTGGTCCGAGCACAATGCATCGATAGTGCCGTCGATCAGGCCGCCGCGCAGTGCATCACGGTCGCGCTGGCTGCGCAAAGGCGGCGTCAGGTGGCAATTTGGATCGAAATACCCGATGTCCATTTCCGAAAGGTGTGCGTGATGAATGCCGGTATCGCAGGTGATGGGCAGACCGCGCGATTTCGCGTCGCGCACCATGGACACAGCTTCGGCGGAGGACAGGCGTGCGATGTGTATGCGTGTGCCGGTTTCGCGCGCGATGATCAGGATGGTGGACAGGGCCACGGTTTCGGCGGCTACTGGTATGCCCGGCAGTCCCAGTCGGGTGGCCACTTCGCCTTCGTGGGCGACTCCGTGGCGCGACAACGCCGGATCCTGTGCGCGCAGCCAGACGGTAAATCCGAAAGTCGCGGCATAATCGAGTGCCTGGCGCAGCACCTGGTTGTCCGTAAGCCATGCATCAGCCTGAGAAAATGCTACGCAGCCCGCATCACGCAATTCCGCCATTTCGGTGAGCCTCGAACCCTTCAGGCCAACAGTCAGTGCACCTACCGGATAGACGTGCGCTTGGTTGAGGTTTTTGGCCCTAAATTTGAGCATCTCCACCAGTCCCGGCTCGTCCAGCGGAGGATCGGTATCCGGCGGACAGGCGAGGCTGGTGACGCCTCCGGCAATCGCCGCCGCCATCTCCGACTCAAGGGTGGCGATATATTCGAAACCGGGTTCGCGCAGACGTACCGCCAGATCGACAAGACCCGGACAGACCACGCGGTTGCTGGCATCGATGATACGGTTTGCGGTGAATCCCGCTGGCGCTGTTCCGGCAGCGACGACTCTACCTGCGGCTAAATATAGATCGCGAACGGCATCGACTCCGTTCTTGGGGTCGATCAGGCGGCCGTTTTTGATGTGGATTTTCATTTTTGTGCCGGTAAATTGCCTGCGAGTATGCTCATCACTGCCATGCGGATGGCGATGCCGAATGTCACTTGGGGCAGGATGACCGATTGCCTGCCGTCAGCAACACTGGAGTCGATTTCGACACCACGATTCATCGGACCCGGATGCAGCACAATGGCATCGGCTTTTGCGAGTGCCAGCTTGTCCTCAGTCAAACCATAGTATTTGTAAAACTCCTGCGCCGAAGGCAACAATGCGCCGTTCATGCGCTCGTTCTGCAGGCGCAGCATCATGACGACATCGACGTCTTTCAGTCCCTCGCACATGTCGTAATGCACCTGCACGCCGAGCCGGTTGACGGCAACCGGAAGCAGCGTGCGCGGACCAACGACGCGGATTTCAGGGCAGCCTAATGTCGTCAAGGCGTGTATCTGTGAGCGCGCGACCCGGGAATGTAGAATGTCGCCGACAATGGCGACGCGCAATTTCGAGAAATCACCTTTGTAATGGCGAATCGTGTACATGTCGAGCAGGCCCTGCGTCGGGTGCGCGTGGCGGCCATCCCCGGCATTGACGACATGAATATCCGGCCCGACATGGCGTGATATCAGGTGGGGCGCTCCGCTGGCGGCGTGGCGGACGATGAACATGTTAGCCTGCATGGCGGCCAGATTGGCGACGGTATCAAGCACGGTTTCACCTTTGCTCTGGGACGATACGTTGATCGCCAGATTGATCACGTCCGCCGACAGTCGCTTGGCAGCGATTTCGAAAGTAGTGCGGGTCCGCGTTGAGGGTTCGAAGAACAGGTTGAATACCGCCTTGCCGCGCAACAGCGGGACCTTCTTGACTTCGCGCTGGGTGATCCCGACGAATGATTCCGCGGTATCGAGGATTTGCCGCAGCACATCGGCCGGAAGCCCTTCCAGCGACAGCAGATGGTGCAGCTCTCCGTTTTTGTTGAGTTGAGGGTTGGCCGGATCAAGCCACATCGCGTCTCAGCTCCTCTCCAGCTGCAGCACAAGACGGCCCTTGTCATCGCGGGTCAGTTCGATGTGTTCGCCTGCCTTGGTCTTGATCTCGGCACCGATAAAATCGGCGGAAATTGGCAGTTCGCGACCGCCACGGTCGACCAGCGCTGCAAGCCGGATGCCGGCGGGGCGGCCATAGTCGAAAAGTTCATTAATCGCCGCGCGAATGGTGCGTCCGGTGTAGAGCACATCGTCGACAATCACCACATCACAGCCCTCAACTTCGAAAGGAATGTCGGAGCTTTTGACGTTGCGACGCAGCCCTTTTTTGCTGAAATCGTCGCGATAGAAGGAAACGTCGAGGGTACCCAGGGGAAGGGCAATATTTAGCGCCTGGTGAAGGCGCTCGGCCAGCCACACACCGCCAGTATGAATACCAACCAGTCCGGTGTTTGGCCTCACTAAAGGCCTCATCCGGTCAGTCAGCGACGCGAGCAGTTGCTCAGCGTCAGGAAGCGGGTTAGCCGGCATGGCGGGCCGTAGCCTAACACAATTGGCCGCCCGCAGAAACGTTATTGCGTGCCTGTAGGAGGGTTATTGAGCCAGGTCAGCAGAATTTCTGCCGCCGCAGCTGCATCGAGCAGATCGGCGCGCCGGGCCTTGTTCATACCGGCGTCCCGCAGGGCGGTTTCCGCGGCATGCGAAGTCAGGCGCTCGTCGACAAAATCCACAGGAAGGCTGAAACGGCCTTGCAGGCGGCGTCCGAAACGTTGTGCCAGTCGTCCGGTTTCATGGGGCGCACCATCAGCATTGGCTGCAACGCCTACCACCAGACATACCGGACGCCAATCGGTGATCAATGCGTCAATTGCGAAAAATCTGGAATCATTATCTTCAGCGGTGATTACTGAATACGCATGGGATATTCCGAGTTCGATCTCACCAACGGCTACACCAATGCGCTTTTCGCCGAAATCAAAAGCGAGCACCGTTCCGCGCGCCGGTCGTGGCATCACGCGTGGCCGGCCACGTCCGAAAGATTGGCATAGTCGACGCCCAGTTCGTGCATCGCCGCCGCAAGTCGCTCTTCAGCTGGCATTTCAAACAGGATGTCGGAACGGGCGGGAACGGTCAGCCAGGCGTTTTGTGCAATCTCGTGCTCAAGTTGTCCGGGGGCCCAGCCCGCGTATCCCAGGGTGATCAGAATTTGCTCAGGCCCCCTGCCAGACGCAATGGCCTCAAGAATGTCCTTGGACGTGGTGAGTCCGATTTCTGAACCGATAGACAGCGTGGACTGCCAGTTGCCTACTGGACGGTGTAGCACGAATCCGCGGTCAACCTGCACGGGGCCGCCGAAATGTAACGGTACTAATTTGAAATTGCTGGTTTCCGGACTGATTTTTATCTGCTGCAGAAGACCGTGCAGGTTCATATCAATGGGGCGATTAATGACTATGCCAAGGGCGCCGTTCTCGTTGTGCTCACAGACCAGTGTAAGCGATCTGGAGAAGTGCGGATCCGCCATGGCCGGCATGGCAATCAGGAAATGTTGGGTGAGATCTACGTTATTCATATAGCGCTTGACTATTGTAAAGCCGGGTTGCAGTCGCGACAATTGGGGCTGGTTCAATGGAAATGACGATGAACGGCATCGATTCTGCACTGATGTGGTTTCGCCGCGATCTGCGCTGGTCAGATAATGCGGCCCTGCACTCTGCGCTCAAGCAGTCAAACCGCGTTTACTGCGTATTTGTCTACGACACGGAGATTCTGGATGTTCTGCCCAGCCGTGCCGACCGTCGCGTCGAGTTCATTTCGCAATCGGTTGCGGGGTTGGGGCGCGATCTGGCTGAGCGGGGCGGGCAGCTGATAATGCTACATGGTAAGGCCGTGGACCAGATTCCGGCGCTCGCGAAGAAGCTGCGTGTGCAGGCGGTATATGCCAACCATGACTATGAGCCTTCGGCCGTTGCGCGGGATATAGTGGTGACGAAGGCGCTTTCAAGCGCCGGCATTAAATTCCTGACGCGTAAAGATCATGTTGTATTTGAAAAAAGCGAAATCCTGACACAAGGCGGTACACCGTTCTCGGTGTTTACCCCGTACAAAAATGCGTGGTTGAAAAAACTGGAAGCGTTTTATCTCAAGGCTTATCCGGTCGAGCGTTACACCGCAAAGCTTGCGCGGGTGGACAGTGCAAACGAT
This sequence comes from Burkholderiales bacterium, assembly GCA_038106575.1. Taxonomy (GTDB): domain Bacteria; phylum Pseudomonadota; class Gammaproteobacteria; order Burkholderiales; family SG8-41. The sequence goes on along the minus strand of JAYOED010000057.1, from coordinate 7,664 downwards.
TTGTTAACCTTGGAAGATATCGGGTTTGTACCGGCGGGGATGGGCAAGCTGGGTATTGCTGGCGGGGCAGCATCCGCGCAGAAAACGTTTGCGGATTTTATTTCGCGGATGGATCGGTATCATGAAAACCGGGATTATCCGGCAATAAAAGGACCATCCTATCTGTCGATACATTTGCGCTTTGGCACCATTTCAATCCGCGAAGTGGCGAGGGCGGCATGGGCTAAAGCCAAAAGCAAAAACGGCCAGGGCGCAGCGATCTGGCTTTCCGAGCTGATCTGGCGCGATTTTTATTTCATGATCCTTCATCATCATCCGCATGTGGTGTCAGGCGCGTTCAAGCCTGCCTATGACGCTATCCCGTGGCCTAACGATCGTGCATTGTTCGCCCGCTGGTGCGAGGGCATGACCGGCTACCCGGTCGTGGATGCGGCCATGCGGCAGATCAACTCAACAGGCTACATGCACAATCGTTTGCGCATGATCGCTGCCTCATTTCTGGTCAAGGACCTGCTGGTGGACTGGCGCTGGGGTGAGAAATATTTTGCCGACCACCTTAATGATTTTGATTTGGCAGCAAACAATGGCGGCTGGCAGTGGGCGGCATCGACCGGCTGTGATGCGCAACCCTATTTCCGTATTTTCAATCCGGTCACGCAGTCCGAGAAATTCGACCCGGACGGGAAGTTTATCCGCCGGTATGTGCCAGAACTCGCCGGCTGCGATTCCCGATATATCCACGCGCCGTGGACCATGGGCGTAGAAATGCAGAAAACCGCCGGGGTGATAATCGGCCGGGATTATCCGGCCCCGGCGGTTGACCATGCCGACGCGCGAATACGCGCGCTTGAATTGTTCAAGGCGATTCGGGGGTAATGTTTACTTGCGCCAGAAGGCCGGGGTAAATACCACTAGCAGTGCAAACAGCTCCAGTCGTCCGAGCAGCATGGCAAACGCACACACCCAGGTTTGAAAATCCGAGAGTACGGCGAAATTAGTGGCCGGTCCCACCTGATGCAGCCCGGGTCCGATATTGTTCAGTGACGCAACCACTGCCGAGAATGCAGTCATTGCGTCCAGCCCGGTCCAGCCCAGAATCAGGGTCATGGTGACCAGCATGACGACCCAGATGAAGAAAAACCCCAGCACCGCAAAAACAATGGGGTCAGCCACGACCTGCCCTGCAACTTTTACCGGCGTGACAGCATACGGGTGAGCGAGACTTTTGATCTCCCGGTAGACCTGTCGGTAGAGAATGACGGCACGCATCATCTTGATGCCACCGCCGGTGGAGCCCGAACAGCTCAGAAAGGTGCCCAGAAACAGTATCCACATCGGGGCAAATACCGGCCAGGCATTGTAATCCGCAGTGGCGTAACCGGTCGTCGTGCCGACAGAGATGATATTGAACGCGGCATAGCGCACTGCGGTCGGGAAGTCCTGGTAAATACCTGCGCTGAACAGCAGCACTGCGATCCCGATGATGCTGGCGACAATGACCAGCATGAAGTAACCGGCCTCGGTGTCACGCACATAGGGTCGCAGGCTTTTCGACCTCCAGACCATGAAATGGGTCGCAAAATTTATGCAGGCGATGATCATGAAGCCGATGGCGACCAGTTCAACTGCTGGTGAATTGAAATACCCAACACTGGAATCGTGTGAGGAAAAACCGCCCAGCGACATCGTAGTGAAACTGTGAATCATCGCGTCCAGAGGACCCATGCCGGCCGCAAAATAGGCGAGTCCGCATGCCAGGGTCAGCACAGCATAGATGAGCCACAATCCTTTCGCGGTCTGGGTAATCCGCGGTGTTAGCTGTTCGTCCTTCATCGGACCAGGAATTTCCGATTTCGAAATCTGCCTGCCGCCGACTCCCAAGATCGGCAGGATGGCAACCACCAGCACGATAACGCCCATGCCGCCTAGCCATTGCAGCGACGCACGCCAGACGTTTACTGATGGGGGCAGATTGTCTAGCCCCGTTAGAACTGTGGCTCCAGTGGCCGTGAGACCTGACACGGCCTCGAAAAAGGCATCCGTGAAGGATATCTGGGGAATGGCAAGCATTAACGGGGTGGCTGCGAACAGCGCTCCGCCGGTCCACACCGCGACAACCAGCAAAATTCCCTCCCGGAGGTTTAGTTCGCGTTTGTAGCGCCGGGTCAGCAGCCACATCAAACCGCCGGTCATGAAATTGAGCCCCATAGCCCAGGCAAAAGCCGAAACCGCGCCGTCTTCCAGTGCTAGCGAAATCCCGATGGGCAGCAGGTATGTCAGGCTCATCGCCATGGCGATGAGGCTGAGCACGGGCGCGATGGTCAGTACGCAGTTCATCCTGCAGCAGAAGGGATGCCGGACTGCGGAAATATTGTCGTCACTGTATGGGCCAAAGCACGAGCGCTTACAAAAATCCGACGCTGACCTGAAACAGCTTCTCAACCCTCGGCACAATCTGTTTGTTGATAACAAACACGATCACATGATCTTCAGGCTCGATGACGGTGTCGTGATGTGCGATCAGCACAGTTCGCTTTGGGGAACCTTTATTCCCATTTTTTTGGGGGGCATACATGCGCACGACCGCACCGATGGTTGCGCCCTTTGGAAGTTCGATTTCCTCTATGCGGCGACCAATAACCCTCGATGATTTGGCATCGCCGTGTGCGACCAGTTCCAGGGCTTCGGCCGCGCCGCGACGGAGGCTGTGCACCGCCACGCAATCGCCATGCCTTACATGCGCCAGAAGTGTACCGATCGTGGTTTGAGCGGGTGAAATTGCGATATCAATTTGCCCCGCCTGAACCAGGTCAACGTATGAGCTGCGATTGATCAGTGCGACGACCCTTCGTATTCCCATGCGTTTCGCGAGAAGGGAGGACATGATGTTGGTTTCATCGTCATTAGTCAGCGCGCAATAAACGTCCATGTCGCTTATGTTTTCGGATCGCAACAGATCTTCGTCGGTGACGTCGCCGACTAAAACCAGCGACGAACGGAGTTCGGCGGCAAGCCATTCCGCCCCCGGCTTACTATATTCGATGATCTTGACTTCGTAGCGATCCTCGATCGCCTTGGCGAGACGACGACCGATGTTGCCCCCGCCGCCGATCATGACCCGCTTTACGGGCTTATCCATGCGACGAAGCTCACGCATGATCCCGCGTATGTGTTCGGTTGCTGCAATGAAGAAAACCTCATCGCCGGCCTCAATAACCGTCGAGGCATCGGGGATGATCGGACTTTCGTGACGGAATATGGCGGCAACGCGGGTGTCGAGGTTGGGCAGGTGCTTGCGGATGGTTTGTAACTCCTGGCCGACCAGCGGTCCACCGTGAAAAGCGCGGACGGCAACCAGACTCACGCTGCCTTCGGCGAACTCCAGCACCTGCAGGGACTCCGGAAACTCGATCAGTTTGGCGATATAGTCGGTCAGCACCTGCTCGGGACAGATTACGGTGTCGACGGAAAAGTTTTCCGGAGAAAACATTTCCGGATGCGACAGGTAGTCGGCTCCGCGTATGCGCGCGATCTTGGTCGGGATGTTGAACATGCTGGCGGCCAGCTTGCACGCGACCAGGTTAGTTTCGTCGCTCTGCGTGACAGCAAGAATCATGTCTGCATCACGGGCGCCGGCGCGTTCCAGAGTCTCGGGATGGCCGGCATTGCCGGCAACTGTGCGCAGATCCAGCCGATCCTGCAATTTGCGCAGGCGGCCTGCATCCGTGTCGACAACGGTGATGTCATTGGCTTCGGAAACTAAATTCTCAGCGACAGAACTGCCGACCTGGCCGGCGCCGAGGATGACGATACGCAAGTAAATTCTCCTTCCCGATACGGCCGAGCAGGCTCCGAAAAAACGCAATTGTATACCCGCGATCCTCGACTCTCCTTGCGGAAGCCTAATGATGACTACGCTAGGCATAAAAGGCCTATGGCATAATTTGCGGAGATCAAAAGCTGCCTAACCCGTTGACCCGCATATATTTTCCCGGCGCCATCCCCGATCATGGGGTCTGTGAGCTCGCGTCAGGACAGGCGCATCACGTGATTCACGTGCTGCGGCTTTCTGAAGGTAGCGAAATCACTTTATTCGATGGCAAGGGTACTGAATATGACGCAGTGATCACCGGCAGCGGGCGGCATTCAGTTAGCTTGCGCGTGCGTGGAAGCCGCACCGTCGACCGCGAGTCTCCCCTCCGGGTCACACTGGTTCAGGCAGTGTCTGCGGGCGAGCGCATGGACCTCACTGTGCAGAAAGCCGTCGAACTGGGAGTGGCAGCCGTGCAGCCTGTAATGAGTGAACGCTGCGTGGTGCGCCTGTCGGGTGAGCGTGCTGTCAAACGGGTCGCGCACTGGCAGGGCGTAGTGTCGGCGGCTTGCGAGCAATGCGGGCGCAACACGGTACCGCCGGTGTGCGAGCTGATGCCTTACGACGCCTGGCTTGGTCAGCTATCACCGGATCAAGGAATGCGTGTCCTATTGGCCCCGGACGGCGATTCACGTTTGCAGACGTTTGAGCGCCCGCAGAGGGAGGTGACATTGTTGGCGGGCCCCGAGGGTGGATTGACCAGGACTGAGGCGGCCGATGCCCGGCACGCCGGATTCATCGCGCTGCGGCTGGGGCCGCGCGTATTGCGTACGGAAACCGCTGCGCTGACTGCCCTGGTTGCCATGCAGACCCTGTGGGGCGATTTCTAGGCGACGGCTTTTCCTGTCCCGGGTTCTCGCATACCATCGATACAAGGTAGAAAATCAAGGAGGCGGTCATTTCCAACGACGACGAAAGCCAGGGCGCTGCCCAGAAAGCGCCCAAGAGCCGAGGCCCCGCACGCCAGCGGCTGTCGGCGCAGGACCGCTTCATCGACTGGTTCCAGTCGGTGGCGCCGTACATTCACGCGTTCCGCGGCAAGGTATTTGTCATCGCATTCGGCGGTGAAGTGGTGGCCGACGGACGTTTTTTTCATCTGACGCATGATCTTAATTTGCTGGCTGCACTGGGGGTCAGGCTCGTTCTGGTTCACGGTTCGCGGCCTCAGATCGAATCCAAGCTCAAGGCGCGGCGAATCCGCAGCCGTTTCTCGGAACAGTTGCGCATCACCGATGACGCGTCGCTTGAAGCGGCGATGGAAGTCGCCGGCAAGCTGAAGGTGCAGATTGAGGCGCTGCTTTCAATGGGGCTGCCTAACTCACCTATGGCGGGCGCGCATATCCGGGTCGCCAGCGGAAATTTCGTTACCGCGCGTCCGTTCGGTGTCGTCGACGGAGTTGACCTGATGCACACCGGGGAAGTAAGGAAAATCGATGCGATCGCAATTGAGCGGCGTCTGAAGGATGAAGAAATGGTAGTGCTGTCTCCCCTGGGCTATTCCCCGACGGGAGAAGTATTCAATCTGGCATTGGGGGATGTTGCGTCAACAACGGCCGCGGCGCTGAAAGCCGACAAGCTGATTTTTCTGATGGACTCCGCCGGTGTTACCGGTAAACGCGGTGAATTGCTGCGTGAGTTGACGGTTCGGGAAGCGCGCAACGTGCTCAGCAAGGGACGGATCGAGGCTGATGAAATCCGGAGTTATCTGCCGGCAGCGGTGCGCGCCTGCGAACAAGGGGTGGGGCGCGCACACCTGATTTCAGGACACCTTGATGACAGCCTGCTTCTGGAGTTGTTTACCCATAAGGGCGTCGGCACTCTGGTCACTCCGGATCCTCTGGAAACACTGCGCAACGCCAAGATCGAGGATATCGGCGGGCTGCTGCAGCTAATTGAGCCGCTAGAGACCGAGGGGGTGTTGGTCAAGCGCAACCGTGATCTACTCGAAATGGAAATCGACCGCTTCTGGGTGCTCGAGCATGACAGGATCATCATCGGTTGCGCAGCACTGTATCCGTTTTCCGACGAACGTTCCGGGGAGCTGGCGGGGCTCGCCGTCCATCCAGAATTTCGCGGTCGAGGCGCCGGCGAACGTCTGATGGCTGCGGTGGAAAAACGTGCGCGGGGTTTGCGTCTAAAAAAACTGTTCGTTATGACCACCCGCGCCGAACACTGGTTTGTCGAGCGTGGTTTTGTCGAAACCGACGTAACTGCGCTGCCGCAGAAAAAAAAGGAGTTGTACAACTATCAGCGTCGATCCGTGATCCTGACCAAACGGCTGTGATCAACGCATTGAATTAATTTCCTGAAACACGGGTATTTTGGAGAAAAGCATGCCGCGCACAGTATTCTGCGTGAAACTCAAGCGAGAAGCCGAAGGACTTGATTTCCCGACCTATCCCGGGGAACTGGGCAAGAAGATTTACGAGAACGTATCGAAAGAGGCCTGGAAACAGTGGCTTGAACAGCAGAAAATGCTGGTCAACGAAAATCGCCTGAATCTCGCGGACAAAAAAGCCCGTGACTATCTGGCGCAGCAAATGGAAAGTCATTTTTTCGGTTCCGGGGCTGACAAGGCCGCCGGCTACGTTCCGCCTTCGTCACCCTGAAGACGCCGCACTCTTTGGCACGGCTCACGGCTGGCTGGCCGATCCAGCAGCTGTCCAAACCAATGGTTTTCTGATCATTCATGGAACTCATACTGTGGCGTCATGCGGAAGCCGAAAACAGGATGCCCGACGATGCCCGCCGCCTAACCGACAGGGGGCGCAAGCAGGCTGCAAATATGGCGAGCTGGCTGACCGTGCGTCTTCCCGCCGGTTACCGGGTACTGGCAAGTCCAGCGCGCCGGGCAGCCGAAACGGCGCTGGCGTTGACCGAAAATGCGATCGTTACGTCTGAGGTATCGACAATGGCAACGCCGCAGTCGGTGCTGGATGTGGCGGGATGGCCGTGCAGTGAAGGTGTCGTCGTGGTTGTAGGGCACCAGCCGACACTGGGAGCAGCGGCAGCGCTGGCGCTGACCGGAGCCGCGAAAGCCTGGAGTATGGATACGGGCGCCATCTGGTGGTTGGCGCGCGAGTCGGAGGACGATATTCCGGTTTTGCGGGCGATGCTGCGGCCCGATCCGCTTTAGCTTTAAGTTTTTGTTTTATCCCAGCGCTTCGCGCTCGATGGCATCGACGCCGGTGTGACGCACATCCTTGCCCTTGACCAGGTAAACCACGTATTCCGACATGTTTTTGGCGTGATCCCCGATCCGTTCGATAGCCTTTGCGATAAACAGGATCTCGATCGAATGCGAGATCGTTCGCGGATCTTCCATCATGAAGGTGATCAGATGGCGAAGAATCCCGTTGAATTCCTTGTCGACCTGCTCGTCTTGGCGCACTACCTTGGCCGCGACAGCGATGTCGAGTCTGGCGAAGGCATCCAGCGCGTTGCGCAGCATGTCAACGGCAATTTTACCGACATGCCGTACTTCCGATGTGCGCGGCACGATCGGCCGGTCGCTCTCATAGATGGCTTCGGTCATACGCGCGATTTTGGCGGCTTCATCGCCAATGCGTTCCAGATCGGTGATCGTCTTGACCACGGTCATGATCATGCGCAGATCCTTAGCCGCAGGCTGGCGACGGGCAATTATCATGCTGCAGTCCTCATCAATCGCAACCTCCATCGCGTTGACACGGTGGTCGTCGATCTTGATCTGCTTGGCGAGACTGGCATTGCCGCTGGTCAGCGCCTCCAGTGCCCGTATGATCTGCTGCTCGACAAGTCCCCCCATCTGCAA
>JAYOED010000056.1:0-14194 GCA_038106575.1 Burkholderiales bacterium | reverse complement strand
CTTATGCCCGGGATGCGAATCGCCCGTAGAGCGTATTGAAAGTGAAGCGGCTTACCGTTGCACCGGCGGGCTTTATTGTCCTGCGCAGCGCAAGCAGGCACTACTGCATTTTGCATCACGACGCGCGATGGATATTGAGGGGTTAGGAGAGAGACTTGTCGATCAGCTGGTCGACAAGGATCTGGTTCGCACCCCGGCCGATCTATACGGTCTGCAAGCCGGGCTGCTGGCGGGTCTTGACCGGATGGCTGAAAGATCTGCAGAAAATGTGATCACGGCAATCGGCAAGAGCCGGAATACGACTTTGGCACGTTTCATTTTTGCACTGGGGATTTATCACGTCGGTGAAGAGATTTCACGCATTCTGGCCCGGCATTTTGGGAAGCTGGAAGCATTGTTGTCTGCAGACTGGGATCGTCTGATCCTTGGGAAGGAACGGCTGCAGAAGGAAAACGCAAAACGACGTTCCAGGGGTAACGCAGTCGAGGATCAACTGCTGCACGGAATCGGTCCAGAAATCATGCGCAGCATCGCCAACTTTCTTGCGCAGCCTCACAACCGGCAGGTCATTGATCGGCTGGTTGGTCGCGGTATAGTCTTCAAAATGGAGAGGGGTGCTTCGTCGGCTAGACTTTCCGGCAAAACGCTGGTGCTGACCGGCACCTTGCCCGGCATGAGTCGGGATGAAGCAAAAGCCCGCATAGAGGCGGCCGGCGGCAAGGTAACCGGCAGCGTTTCCAGTAAAACGGCTTATGTGGTTGCAGGAAGTGATGCAGGAAGCAAGCTTGAAAAAGCGCAGTCACTGGGTGTGGCCGTCATTGATGAACGGCAATTGTTGCAACTGTTGGAAACATAACAGGAGGTGATGTCGGGTATGCAAAAGGTTCGCAAGGCGGTTTTTCCTGTAGCAGGAATGGGAACTCGGTTCTTGCCGGCGACCAAGGCCAGTCCCAAGGAAATGCTGCCCGTGGTGGACAAGCCGCTGATTCAGTATGCAGTGGAGGAGGCTGTTGCTGCTGGCATTACCGAACTGATATTCGTGACGGGACGCGGAAAGCGTGCGATAGAAGATCATTTCGATCAGGCCGTTGAGCTGGAGCTGGCGCTATCCCGGCCGGGGCGCCAGCGCATGCTCAAGGAGGTTCGCGGTATTCTGCCGACCGGGGTGAGTTGCGTGTTTGTACGCCAGGCCCAGGCTTTGGGATTGGGGCACGCAATTCTTTGCGCACGTGCTGCGGTCGGTAATGAGCCGTTTGCGGTGTTGCTGGCCGATGATCTGATTGATGCGCGGGTGCCGGTCATGCAGCAGATGATGCATCTTTTTCGTTCCCGTCAGGACTCCATGGTTGCCGTTGAGCGCGTACCGCGTTCTGATGTTTCCCGTTACGGCATCGTCGCTATTCCCTCACGTTCGCGGTCGCCGCACGTCATTACCGGTATCGTCGAGAAGCCGAGTCAGTTTCGTGCGCCTTCGCGGCTCGGTGTCGTGGGTCGTTACATTCTGACCTCAGGGATTTTTGACGAATTGTCGAAGGCTGGCTCGGGGACTGGTGGTGAGATCCAGCTCACAGATGCGATCTCGCGGCTGCAACAACGAGAGAATGTGCTCGCCTACGAATTCGAAGGCAGTAGATTTGATTGCGGTGACAAGCTGGGCTATCTGCAGGCTAATGTCGAGCTCGGAAAGAAACATCCTGTGATTGGCCCTGCTTTTCAACGCTATTTGCGTAACTTGGTTCGCTGAATTCCAGGGTTTCTAAATATCATCATGTGCTAATATTCAGGTTCGTTCAGATTACGAGGTCAGACATGGCGAATAAATTGCTCATTATCATGGTCAATACCGATCCGGCGAATGGGCCTGAACTGGGTGCGCCTTTTTTTCAGGCGACGGTAGCAGCAGCAATGGACTACAAAGTGGAGGTCATATTGACTGCACGCGCGGGAGAACTGGCCAAAAAGGGCGTTGCGGAAAAGCTTTATGTCAAAGAAGGGTCACCCAAAAGCGTATATGATTTCATCAAGGACGCCCATGAAGCAGGTGTGCATTTCAAGGTTTGCACGCCCACGCTGGATCTTTGGGGCGATGACCTGATCCCGGAAATCGGCGAGACAGTCGGCGGCGCCTACGTGATCGAACAGGCTATGGACGATGATGTCGTTACATTTACCTAATGAATAAGCTTGCAGCAGCGCAAGCCGAGGCGCTGCTTGCGCGATCGGAGCAGATACTTGCGGCCGAGGCTGTTCAAAAGACTCTGCGGCGGATTGCCGGAGAAATTTCCGTTGTTTTAAAAGACCAGTATCCGCTGGTGCTCGCGGTGATGCGGGGTGGTGTCGTATTTGCAGGCCATCTGCTGCCGTTGCTGAATTTCCCCCTGGATTTTGATTATGTGGACGCAACCCGCTACGGTGCTGACACTACGGGTGGCGCTCTTCGCTGGCGTGTCGATATTCCAGATACTGTTAATGGGCGCGTTGTTTTGCTGGTCGACGACATCCTTGATGAGGGGGTGACACTGGCTGAGATTCGCGACCGGCTGTTGAAGGCCGGTGCGGTGCGGGTCCTGGTTGCAGTTTTTGCAGACAAGATGACTGGGCGTGACAAACCGGTGGCTGCTGATTATGTTGGCACCTCCGTTCCAGACCGCTATGTATTCGGTTTTGGCATGGATGTCCGCGGCATGTGGCGCAATCTCCCGGCAGTGTATGCTTTGAAGACTGACGATTAGAACGGATTCATGCGTATGCTGGGTATCATCGGTGGCAGCGGACTGGGCGTGCTCTCGACGCTGAAAGAAGCGTCACAGCGAGTGATGTCGACACCTTACGGGACTCCCTCTGCGCCGCTGACGCTGGGACTTCTGGGCGGCAAAAGGGTTTCATTCATGCCACGCCATGGCGCAGGACATACGATTGCGCCGCACCTCATCAATTATCGTGCAAACCTTTGGGCACTGCATGCGCAAGGCGTATGTGATGTGATCGCAATTTCCACGGTCGGTGGAATTCCCGATGAAATGATTCCCGGCTCTCTGGTCGTGCCTGATCAGATTATTGACTACACCCATGGCCGGGAATCGAGTTTTTTTGATGGAACGGGCAGGCCACTCAAGCATGTTGATTTCACTTTGCCGTTTTGCGGAAAGTTGCGGCAGCGACTATTACGCGCTGGTGCAGCGTCCAAAGAAAATCTTCGCGACGGCGCCACTTACGGAGCAACCCAGGGGCCGCGACTTGAAACGGCCGCCGAAATCAATCGCATAGAGCAGGACGGTGCTCATATCGTCGGCATGACCGGAATGCCGGAAGCTGTTCTTGCCCGCGAGTTGGGGATTAACTATGCCATGCTGGCAGTGGTTGTGAATCCTGCGGCAGGTCGTGGCAGCAACTCGGCGGGGGTTTCCATTGACGAAATTCACAAGGTCGCGGATACCGCCATGCGAAAAGTCTGCAGGGTGCTGGAGTCCCTGGAGCAGGCATGACAATCCGGCAGGTGCTGCGTATGGGCAACCCAATGCTGCATCGTGTGGCCTTGCCGATCACGGACCTGAAATCTCCTGATCTGAGGATTTTGCTTCAGGACATGCAGGATACGATGCAGGCGCTGAACGGGGCAGGTTTGGCCGCACCACAGATCGGTGTCGCGTTACGGGTGGTTATCTTTGGCGGATCTCATAACCCGCGTTATCCGGAGGCCGATTCGGTTCCTGGTACCGTGCTGATCAATCCCCGCATTACGGTCCTTGATGCGGAGGAAGAGGAAGGATGGGAAGGTTGTCTGTCGGTGCCCGGGCTGCGCGGTCTGGTGCCTCGCTACCGGCGCATTCATTACAGCGGGGTTGATGAGAACGGCACGCCGATCGACCGAACGGTTGAGGGATTTCACGCGCGGGTCGTGCAGCATGAATGCGACCATCCTGACGGTTTACTCTATCCAATGCGTATGCGTGATATGAGCAGCTTCGGGTTCACCGAAGAACTATTTCCCGGGCAGAACCTCGCTGATGATTAAAGCTGTAGGCTCAAATCTGCAGCTGCGCAAGCAACTCGCTTTCAAAGCGCACCGTTTCCTTCAGGTTTTTTAGAATTTCTCCGCTGATCGCAAAGGTGTCTTCGGCCCGGGCGCCGAGAGTGTTGATGCGGGCGGAATGCAGATTTATGTCGAAGGCCGTCAGTACGCGTGAAATACGCGACAGCAGGCCCGGACGGTCTCCGGCGACAACGGAAAGCATGCGATAGGTGCCGCGCTCGCCGGACTGGATGCCGACTTCGGGTGTGATCGGAAAGTGCCGCAACTGGCGACTGAGGCGCGGTTTTGTCAGCGGAGGTAATGCCGCCTTGTTGGAAAGTCGTTCTGCAAGTTCATATTCGATGTAACTGATCAGGTCGCGGTATTCCGGCTGCCGGTTTGATGCGTCCTGAATGTGAAACGTATCCAGGGCGTAGCCGTGGCGGGTGGTGTGTATCTTGGCTTCAAAGATGTCGAAGCTGATACTGTCAAAAAAGCTGCAGATCCTCGAGAACAGTTCCTTCTGATCTGCGACGTAGACCATGACCTGCAGGCCTTCTCCTACGGGAGAAAGGCGTGCCCTGACCACGGGCGTTGTGGCATGGGTGCGCTGATAGAGTTGCCGGGTATGCCACGCAATTTCCTGTGGCTCGTGGCGCAGGAAATATCCGGTATCCAGCTGTCGCCATAATTCCTGGTAATCCTGCACCGGGATGGCATAGAGCCTGAGGCGCACGATCGCGTCTTCCTGTCGCGCCCGCTGTCCATCCTGCCGTTCACTGCGTTCTCCGCTGAGAATGCGCCGCGTGGACTGAAACAGGTCTTCGAGCAGTTTGGCCTTCCAGGCGTTCCAGACCTTTGGACTGGTGCCACGAACGTCCGCAACGGTGAGCAGATACAGGGCGACAAGGTTTCTTTCGTCTCTCACCAGTTCCGCAAAGTTGCGCACCACCGTCGGGTCACTGAGGTCCTGTTTTTGCGCTATCGAAGACATGACAAGATGTTGTTCGACCAGCCATGCAACCAGCTCGCAGTCAGCCGCTGAGAGGCCGTGCGCCTTGCAGAATCGCAGGGCATCGACCTTCCCAAGTTGCGAATGGTCTCCGCCACGGCCTTTGGCTATGTCATGGAAAATACCGGCGAGATACAGCAGTTCGGGTGCATCGAATTCGCTCATCAGGCGGCTGCTTAGTGGAAACTCGTGCGCCAACTCCGGAACCGCGAAACGCCGCAAATTGCGTACAACCTTGAGTATATGTTCGTCTACGGTGTAGACGTGAAAAAGGTCATGCTGCATTTGTCCAACAATGCGGCCGAACGCTGGGATATAGCGCCCCAGGATGTCGTACTGATGCATACGTCGCAATTCACGGATCATCCGGTCGGGGCTGCGAAGGATGTCCATGAACTGCGCCCGCATCCGCGGATCACTGCGTGTCCGGGGATTGATGCGCCGGCGTGCCCGCCACAGGGCCCGCAATGTGACCGCTCCGATGCCTTTTATCTCGCCATGTTGCTGTAGCAGCCTGAATGCTTCCAGTATTGCGCGCGGGTTTCGCTCGAAAATCCTAGGGTCTGAGGCTGATAATAGTTCTCCCCTGATTACGAACCTTTCGTTGAGTGGAGTTAATTTGTTGCGATTCGGAGGTGGTGAAATCCTCAATGCAAGGTTTTGCAGCAATATCGTATTGAGCTGGGAAACCGCTTTAGCCGTCAGATAGAAGCGTTGCATCAGCCGTTCACTGGCCCGTTTGGCGGATCTGTCGGCAAAGCCGAGCTGCTTAGCGAGAGCGGTCTGATAGTCAAACAGCAGGCGGTCTTCCCGACGACCTGCTAGATAGTGCAGGCGTATCCGCAGCATTTCGAGTACCCGTTGATGCCGGCTGATGGCAATGGCCTCGGCACGGGTGATGAATCCGCGTCGCGCCAGTTCGAGCCAGGTGCGGCCATGGCCTGCAGCGCGCGAAATCCAGAGTATGGTGTTGAGATCGCGTAGTCCACCGGCGCATTCCTTGATGTTGGGCTCGAGGTTGCTTTCCTGATATCGGGAATGTCTTTCCTGCTGTTCGATGCGTTTGGCGCGTAAAAAAGCGGCTGGATTGATAGTCTGCAGTACTTTTCGTGAAAAGCGCCTGTAAAGCTCGCGGTTTCCGCATAGTAAACGTGATTCGAGCAGGTTGGTCTGAACAGTAATGTCTTCGGCAGCGATCTCGAAGCATTCTTCGATTGTCCGCACGCTATGGCCGACTTCCAGGCCTATATCCCAAAATGTGCCCACCAGGGCTTCCAGCTTCGATCGTAGTTCTTGATCAGGCGGGTTTGGCAGCAATATGAGCAGATCTACATCGGAATGCGGGAACAGCTGCTTGCGTCCATATCCTCCGACGGCAATCATAGCCAGCTTCTCAGGCATGCAGTGGCTTTTCCATACCGCGCGTAAATGCCTGTCTGTCATCAGCGCGAGGCGGTGCAACAGATCGCGTCCTAATTGCTCGTCTTCAAGGTGCTTTTGCAGTGCTGCGCGTTCGCTGGTCAGCGCATTGCGCTGACTGTCTAGTGCGGGAATTCTGCGTTTGGGAATTTTTGCTGAAACGGTGCGCATGATGACTGTAACGTCCGGAGTACAGCGGCTAATTCATGAGGGTGCTGGCGGTGTGCCGGTGGAAACCGTCAGTATTTCATGGCCGTCCTCGGTGACCAGGACTGTATGCTCCCACTGCGCTGAAAGGCTGTGGTCCTTGGTGACGATGGTCCATCCGTCAGCAAGTTGGCGGATGTCGGCTTTGCCGGCATTGATCATCGGCTCCACGGTAAAAATCATCCCGGCTTCCAGTCGCATCCCCTTTCCGGGGCATCCGTAATGCAGGATCTGGGGTTCTTCGTGGAATTTTTGGCCGATTCCGTGTCCGCAGAATTCACGGACCACGCTGAAGCCGTGTTTTTCCGCATGTGTCTGAATGGCGTGGCCGATGTCACCGAGGGTGTTACCGGCTTTCACCGCCCGGATACCGCGCCACATGCATTCATAGGTTATTTCAACGAGACGCTTGGCCTGTATGGTTGGCTGACCGACATAGAACATGCGACTGGTGTCGCCATGGAACCCGTTCTTGATGACCGTAATGTCGACATTCACGATATCGCCATTTTTCAGGCGTTTTTCACCAGGCACTCCGTGACAGACGACGTGGTTTACCGAAGTACATACTGATTTTGGATAGGGCGTGTATCCCGGAGGCGTGTAATTCAGTGGCGCGGGAATCGTGCCTTGCTGCTCGACCATGTAGTCGTGGCACAGGCGGTCGATTTCCTCTGTGGTCATGCCATTACGAATCAATGGACCGATATAGTCCAGTACTTCTGCGGCCAGGCGGCCGGCGACCCGCATCTGCTCAATTTCTTCAGGGGTTTTGGGTTGAACTGGCATGACAGCTTTCGGTGCGCTCCATCCGGCTGCGCAGATCAGGCAATTGCGTGAGGGGGCGATTCTAACAGTTTGTTACATCAGGATTAATCTCGATTTCCTGTGTTTCAATCCAGTGGCTTTGAGATTGTGTGGCAAGGGGTGATTGGCTTGAATGGGGCAATAATAACGTGCTAAAATAACAAGTTAGCCTGATCGTATGTTTTCTAGCCGTAATCTTTCGGGCATTACACCACACACCTGCCGACGTTAAGGGTGCCCTGTTATGGGTCGCAAGGGCGGGTGGCGGATTAACCCTAACCGGAGAATTGCATAATGTCAGTCACCATGCGTGAAATGCTAGAAGCCGGCGTTCATTTCGGTCACCAGACGCGTTACTGGAATCCGAAAATGGCACCTTACATTTTTGGTCACCGAAACAAGATTCACATCGTCAATCTTGAAAAAACGATGGCTCTTTATCAGGAGGCACTCAAGTTTGTGCGTCAACTGGCATCGAACAAGGGCAGCATCCTTTTTGTGGGCACCAAACGGCAGGCTCGCGAAATCGTGCGCGAGGAAGCATTGCGTTGCAGCTCACCTTATGTAGATTACCGGTGGCTGGGTGGCATGCTTACCAACTATAAAACTGTAAAGCAGTCCATACAGCGCCTGAAGGAAATGCAGGCCATGCGCGAGGACGGGTCTTTCGAAAAGCTGTCAAAGAAGGAAGCTCTGCAATACGAGCGTGAAATTGCGAAGCTTGAGCGCAGCCTGGGAGGCATCAAGGACATGAGCAGCCTTCCCGACGCATTGTTCGTTATCGACGTGGGTTACCAGAAGGGCGCGATTACCGAAGCCAAGAAGCTTGGTATTCCGGTTATCGGCGTGGTTGATACCAATCACTCGCCAGACGGGGTGGACTATGTCATTCCCGGCAACGACGATTCCAGCCGTGCGATCAAACTGTATGCTCGCGGGATGGCTGATGCGGTGCTAGAGGGAAGGAATACCAGCATCAAGGAAATCGTTAGTGGCGGTTCCGACGAATTTGTCGAAATCGAAGATGGAGAGCCGGTAATTGCTTGATCCGGCGTAAATCAACTTTCAAGGGGCTTGTAGCCCCTTTTTTTTAATTGGCGTAGAGGGTTTGTAGCGATGGCGGAAATTACAGCAAGCATGGTGCGCGAGTTGAGGGAAAAAACAGATGCACCCATGATGGAATGCAAAAAAGCGCTGACTGAGGCCGGTGGCGACATGAGCAAGGCCGAAGAGATACTACGGGTCAAGCTCGGCAACAAGGCAAGCAAGGCGGCATCACGCATAGCGGCAGAAGGCGCTGTTGCTGTGCATTTGTCCGATGACGGCAAGACAGGAGCCATTGTCGAGATTAATTGTGAAACCGACTTTGTTGCCAAGAACGAGGATTTCCTCGCTTTCGCCGGCATGATTGCTAGGTTGGTGGCTGAAAAGAATCCGGGGGATGTTGAGGCGCTGACGTCGATTCCTGCAGACGGCATGTCGGTGGAGGAGCGGCGGAAGGCGCTGGTCGGCAAGATCGGGGAAAACGTGTCGATTCGACGCTTTGTCCGCACCGACGCCAAGGGTAGATTGCATTTCTACATTCATGGAGGCGCCAAAATCGGAACGGTTATCGATATCGCTGGCGGGGATGAGGTTCTCGGACGGGATCTGGCGATGCATGTCGCAGCTTGCAAACCCAAGGCGCTGGACGCCTCAGGGGTGCCGGCCGAGGCCGTGGAAACCGAGCGCCGTGTGGCGGCTGAAAAGGCTGCCGATGATGCAGCTAAATCCGGTAAGGCCATTCCGCCGGAGATCATGGCGAAACGGGTCGAAGGCTCCGTGCAGAAATTCCTGAAGGAGGTCACCTTGCTGGGGCAACCCTTTGTCAAAAATGACAAGCAGACAGTGGAGCAACTGCTGAAATCGGCAGGTGCCAAGGTCGGCGGGTTTACTTTGTATGTTGTCGGCGAGGGCATCGAGAAAAAGAAGGAAGACTTTGCCGCGGAGGTGATGGCGCAGGTCGGTCAGGCGCGTCAGTCTGCATAATATTCAAATAAATCATATACCTGAGATATGTCCCGGGCGCCTGCCTACAAACGTATACTGCTGAAACTCAGCGGCGAAGCCCTGATGGGTGATGATGCTTACGGCATTAATCGCGGCGTGATCGAACGCATTGTTGCCGAGGTGGCAGACGTGGCATGCCTTGGCCTTGAGATCGCTGTGGTTATTGGAGGTGGCAACATCTTCCGGGGGCTGGCCCCAGGCGCGGCGCATATGGACCGGGCAACCGCGGACTATATGGGCATGCTGGCCACTGTCATGAACGCATTGGCTCTTCAGGATGCAATGCGCCAGATCGGGCTGTCGAGCCGCGTGCAGTCGGCACTGAACATCGAGCAGGTGGTAGAGCCCTATATCCGCGGCAAGGCCATGCGCTATCTGGAGGAGGGTAAGGTTGTAATATTTGCCGCAGGCACGGGAAATCCGTTTTTCACTACAGATACTGCGGCTGCGTTACGCGGCATGGAGATGAATGTCGATCTGGTGCTGAAGGCAACCAAGGTTGATGGGGTGTATACAGATGATCCGCAAAAAAATCCGGAAGCGATGCGTTACCAGCGATTGACTTTTGACGAGGCTATCGTCAAGAACCTGAAGGTCATGGACGCTACGGCGCTGACGCTTTGCCGCGACCAGAAATTGCCTGTTAATGTATTCAGCATATTCAAGCCCCATGCGTTGAAACGTGTGATCATGGGGGAAGATGAAGGCACCATAGTGCATGTCTGATAGGAGGTGAGCATGATCGCAGACGTGAAAAAGAACGCTGAGCAGAAAATGAAAAAAACGATCGAGGCGCTGAAGCTTGACCTCGGAAAGATTCGTACGGGCCGAGCACATACGGGCTTGCTGGATCATGTAATGGTTGACTATTACGGAAATCCGACCCCGCTGCCCCAGGTTGCCAACGTGACACTGCTTGACGGACGAACCATAGGCGTTAGTCCCTGGGAAAAAAAGATGGTGACGATAATCGAGAAGGCAATACGCGATTCCGACCTGGGGTTGAATCCGGCTACCCAGGGGGAAATAGTGCGCGTACCCATGCCCGCCTTGACCGAAGAACGTCGCAGGGATCTGATCAAAGTGGTCAAGCAAGAGGGGGAAAGTGCTAGGGTTGCGGTGCGTAACGTTCGCCGTGATGCGAATACCCAGCTCAAGGACATGCTCAAGAAAAAGGAGGTTGCCGAGGATGAAGAGCGGCGTGCTCAGGACGACATACAGAAGTTGACTGATCGTTCCGTTGCTGAGATTGACAAGATGCTGGAGGTCAAGGAGGCTGACCTCATGGCAATTTGATTGTCTTTGCATGAATAGTTCGATACGGGAGATACCGGAAGCCGGTGCCGTACCGAGGCATGTTGCCATCGTCATGGACGGCAACGGCCGCTGGGCCAAGCGGCGCTTTTTGCCGAGAGCTGCGGGTCATAGTAAAGGCGTCGAGGCCGTGAGAAACGTTTTGATGTCCTGCATCAAGCTTGGGATAGAAGCGCTGACTCTGTTTGCTTTCAGCAGCGAAAACTGGAGAAGACCCGCAAAAGAAGTGTCACTGTTGATGCAGTTGTTTGTTAGTGCGCTTCAGCAGGAGGTCGATCGGTTACACGAAAACGGAATACGTTTCCGTGTTATTGGCGATACAACCCAGCTGGGCCACCCACTGGTCGATCTCATCGATAGCGCTCATAAATTAACTGCAGGCAATACCAGATTGACTCTTACTGTTGCTGCCAATTACGGTGGACGCTGGGATATCTTGCAGGCCATTGACAAGCTGCGTCGCGAATATCCTGCGGATGGGGTGCCGTGGACGGAGAGGCAATTGCTAACCCGCCTTTGCCTGGGTGACCTTCCCGAGCCGGATCTTTTCATCAGAACTGGCGGAGAGCAGCGAATCAGCAATTTTCTGCTCTGGCAGCTTGCCTATACGGAACTGTATTTCACCGATACCTTGTGGCCTGATTTCGATGCCAAGGCCCTGGATCATGCGATTAAGTCCTATCGAACGCGGGAGCGTCGTTTTGGACGCACGAGCGAGCAGGTTATAGCAACTGAAAATGCGGAAGATCGTGCCACACGCGCCTGATCGGCTGTCCTCGCATGTTTAAAACCAGGGTTATTACTGCCTCGATTTTGCTGCCGTTATTTGTAGGCGGAATTTTCTTTCTCGACTCCATCTGGTGGTCTGCAGCTTTAATTCCACTGGTCCTTGCAGGTGCCTGGGAGTGGGCGACGCTGGCGAAATTGCGGGGTATTGCCCGCTGGGGATACTGCGCTCTGGTGGTCGCAACAGGAAAAGGTATCCTTTCGATGGCGTATTCTTTTGATGCGCCTGAGGCCATTCATCGTGCATTATTGTGGATATCGGTTTTATTCTGGATTTTCTGCGTGCCGATTTGGCTTTGGCGGAAATGGTCAGTAGGCCACGTAGTGCTGTCACTGGCGGCTGGTTGGATTTTACTGGTACCGACCTGGATCGCTTTGGTAATCCTGCAAAGGGTGCCATGGATATTGCTGGCGGTTCTGGGCATTGTTTGGGTTTCGGATAGCGCTGCTTACTTCGCGGGACGACAATGGGGCCGTCGCAAGCTGGCGCCTGCCATCAGTCCCGGCAAGACATGGGAGGGAGTATTCGGAGCCGGGATTGCCGTCGCGGTGTATTATGCACTCGTTTGGAATTTTGGCCTCGGAAAGTTTGCGCCGGAATCAGGAGCCTACGCAATCGTGCTGGTTGCTGTACTGTTTCCTTTGAGTATTGCCGGTGATCTTTTTGAGTCCCTGGTCAAGCGCCAGGCTGGTGTCAAGGACAGCGGAAGATTGTTGCCGGGGCACGGAGGAGTTCTGGACCGGATCGATGCGCTGACTTCAACATTGCCGCTGGCCGCAGTACTGGTTCCCATGATGATGCCACGCTGGTAAAAATGCAATTGCTGACCATACTTGGTTCCACTGGAAGCATAGGTGCAAGCACGCTTGATGTGGTGGCGCGAAATCCGAAGCGCTTTTCGGTTTTTGCGCTGACTGCGAAGTCGCGTTGTGATGTTCTTCTTGAACAATGCCGTCGCTTCAATCCACGCTATGCGGTGGTTTTGGAAGATCAGGCAGCAACAGAATTAGAACGTAAGTTGCGAGCCGATAGCCTTGCGACTGAAGTGTTGTGCGGGTTGCCGGCACTGGAACTTGTTGCATCACTTCCAGAAGTTTCCACTGTTGTGGCGGCTGTCGTAGGAATCGCCGGGTTACGACCAACATTGGCGGCGGCGAGGGCGGGCAAGAAAATCCTGCTGGCCAACAAGGAATCGCTAGTCACAGCCGGGTCGTTGTTCATGTCTACGGTGCAGTCCAGCGGCGCCAAACTTTTGCCTATCGACAGTGAACACAACGCCATATTCCAGGCATTGCCGCCCTCTAAAACGTCTGATATCAGAGATTCCGGTGTCAGGCGCATTCTGCTGACTGCCTCAGGCGGACCGTTTCGCACCGTGCCTCTGGTAAATCTGAAAAAAGTAATGCCGGAGCAGGCAGTTGCACATCCCAACTGGGTCATGGGACGGAAAATCTCGGTGGATTCGGCCACAATGATGAACAAGGGACTGGAAGTCATCGAGGCCCACTGGCTGTTTGCCGCCAGTCCCGATTCGATCGAAGTCATTATCCATCCACAGAGCATCGTACATTCTCTCGTCGAATATCTGGACGGATCGATGATTGCGCAGTTGGGAAATCCCGATATGCGGACACCGATTGCACACGCGCTGGGTTATCCCGACCGCATTGCTTCCGGAACCGATTTTCTCGACTTGGTAAAAATAAGTCATTTGCATTTCGAGTCTCCCGATCCCGTTCGATTTCCCTGCTTAAAAATGGCATATGAAGCCCTGCGTTCAGGGGGGTCGATGATCGTTGCCCTCAATGCTGCAAATGAAATTGCTGTCACTGAGTTTCTTGAGCGTCGAATTAGTTTTCTGGACATACCCCGTCTGATTGAGGAGGTGCTGGGACGGACTTCTCGTCGCCCCATCAATTCTATCGAGGAGGTAGAGCAGGTAGATCGTGCGACCCGGGCGATAGCCCTTAAGCAATGTTCCGGACAATTCCTTCACGAGGCTAGGGTGGGCCGATGACTGTTCTGCTGACGGTGGCAGCGTTTGTGCTGGCCTTGGGCTTGCTGATCATCGTTCATGAATACGGGCATTACTGGGTGGCGTGTCGGTGCGACGTGAAAGTGTTGCGGTTTTCGGTAGGCTTTGGACCAACTATTTGGTCGCGCAGAATGGGGGGCGATCAAACCGAGTGGACTATTTCAGCGATTCCGCTCGGCGGCTACGTGAAAATGCTCGATGAGCACGAAGCGGAAGTGTCGCCGCAGGAACTCGACCGGGCTTTTAACAGCAAATCGGTATGGCAACGCTTTGCCATTGTAGTTGCAGGGCCTGCAGCAAATTTCGTTGCTGCGATATTTCTTTACTGGATTCTTTTTGTGTACGGAGTGCCGGGGCTGGTGCCGGTTCTGGCGGAACCACCTGCCGGGACCGCGGCAGCGCATGCAGGGTTTACGGGAGGCGAGACGGTTCTTCGTGTAAATGGTGAATCGGTAGACTCATGGCAGGATTTTCGATGGATCATGCTGCAGCGAGCCATTGATCGCGTACCAGTCCGTGTCGAGTTGAAAACATCAAAGCAGTCTATCGCTA
>JAYOED010000055.1:11971-14271 GCA_038106575.1 Burkholderiales bacterium | reverse complement strand
CCGGCAATAAAGGGACCCAAACCGCGCTTCATCATCGTCCCTCCCGGTCACGGCTGCGTAAGGCATTGCGCCCTCTCGCACCATCGGCAGGCGCCGGCTCTACCGGTTTGACAGGGGGCGCGGCAGCCACGGCGCCGGCGGACATCTGCATCAGCTTGTCGAGCGGCAGGTAAAGCAGATTACCGCCGCCTTTCTGGTCGATCAGCACCTTGCTGGTGTTGCTCATGATCTGTTGCATGGCGTCGATATAAAGCCGGTCGCGGGTTACCTGCGGTGCCTTGTTGTACTCAGTTACAATCTGGCGAAAGCGAGCGGCATCACCCTGAGACTGCTCGATAAGGCGGGTGCGGTAACCGGATGCCTCTTCCATCATCCTCGCGGCCATGCCTCGTGCCCGTGGAATTACGTCATTGGCATAGGCCTCGCCTTCGTTTTTCTGTCGCTCCCGGTCCTGACCCGCCTTGACCGCATCATCGAAGGCAGCCTGCACCTGTTCCGGTGGTTGCGCATTCTGCATGGTGACCTTGCTGATATTAATGCCGGTGCCGTAACGGTCGAGGATCTCCTGCATCAGTTTTTGCGCACGGGCCGCCACGTCTGCACGGCCCTCGAAAATAACAAAGTCCATGCTGCTGCGTCCCACGATTTCACGGATTGCGGACTCTGCCGCCTGCAGCACCGAATCATCGGGGGAGCGATTGTTGAACAGGTAGTCGTTCGGGCTCTTCAGCACGTACTGCACCGCGAATTGCACATCGACGATGTTTTCGTCGTCGGTCAGCATCAGTGTTTCTTTCAGTACCTTGCTTTTGACGTTGTTGCGATAGCCCACCTCGACCGTGCGAACCTGCTTGACGTTGACTACCTCGGCGGTTTCCAGCGGATACGGCAGATGCCAGCGCGGACCAGGCTGTGTCGTACCTACAAATTTTCCGAAGCGCAGCACGACGCCTTCCTGACCTTCATTGACGATGTAGAAACCGCTGGCCACCCAGATAACAACCATCAATGTGATCAGCAGGCCGGCGCCCCCGCCGACCGCACCTGAACTTGGCCCGCCGCCCGACGAATCGCCATTGCCGCCGCCTTTAGCACCCAGCAACTGGCTCAGCCGGCGATTAAGCTGCCGCCATATCTCGTCAAGGTCAGGCGGCCCCTGCTTGCCGGGACGGCGCCCCCATTGCGGATCGTTCAGGGAAAGAAGCGGAGCAAGCATTTTCGCAATGCCTTCTTTCATCCGTTCTCGTACAGACTTCAGGGCCTCAGTCATCGGTTTAAAGTTTATCAGGCTGCCGCAGAACGGCTTGAGTGCGCCGTTTCCAGCGCATGTTCCATAATGGCCTTACGCAAGAGGTCTATTCCTTCACCCGTCAGTGCGCTCAACCAAAGGCGGGATATTCTAGCATATTCATCGCGTTCGACCCGCGCCGAAAATCCGCTGCGATCGATCTTGTTGTAGACCACGATCTGCGGTAATTGGTCGGCTCCGATTTCCGCTAGCACTCCATTGACCGCAGCGATCTGGGAATCACGGTCCGGACTGCTACCATCGACCACATGCAGCAGCAGATCCGCGTGCACTGTTTCCTCCAGGGTCGCCTGAAAAGCCTCGACCAGAGTATGCGGCAGCTCACGAATGAACCCCACGGTATCGGATACCACCACCTGATGTTCAAAGCCTTCAATGCGGCGCGTCGTAGTATCCAGTGTCGCGAACAGCTGGTCGGCGGCGTAGGCTCCGGCACGTGTCATACGGTTGAACAATGTCGACTTACCGGCATTGGTATACCCTACCAGCGACACCGAAAATACATGTGCCCTGGTCCGCGAGCGGCGCTGTGTTGCATGCTGGGAACGCACCTTCGCCAGCTTTTCTTTCAGCACTTTCACCCGCTTGCCGAGCAGCCGGCGGTCGGTTTCCAACTGGGTTTCACCCGGCCCGCGCAGGCCGATACCGCCGCGCTGCCGTTCCAAGTGGGTCCACCCCCGCACCAGTCGGGTAGCCAGGTGCTCGAGCTGTGCCAATTCGACCTGCAGCTTGCCGACGTGGCTGCGGGCTCGCTGGGCAAATATGTCGAGAATCAGACTGGTGCGATCGATCACCCGGCAGGAGAGCCGGCGCTCAAGATTGCGTTCCTGAATGGGACTGAGGACGTGGTTGAAAATGACCACTTCCGCCCGTTTATCAAGACAGGTCCGTGCGATTTCTTCGACTTTGCCTTTGCCCGCATAGAGCGCGGGATCGGGACGGTCACGGCTTCCACACACTACCGCCTCCACACCGACACCACCGCTGAGCG
>JAYOED010000055.1:0-11961 GCA_038106575.1 Burkholderiales bacterium | reverse complement strand
CTTTCCGCGTATTCCTGATCGCCCAGATCCAGCGCCACAAGAATCGCGCAGGTGCCGTTACCCGGGCGTTCAAACATTAATTTTATTATATAAAAACAATTACTTGTCTTTATTTTCATCCATGGAAATGGATACTGCACGCGCTGGCACTATTGTAGAAATCGCATGCTTGTAGACCATCTGGGTCACGTTGTTTTTCAGCAACACCACGTACTGATCGAAGGAATCGACCTGACCCTGCAATTTGATGCCGTTGACGAGATAGATGGATACGGGAATATGCTCCTTGCGCAGGGCGTTCAGGAACGGGTCTTGTAGCAGCTGCCCTTTATTGCTCATGGCACTAACCCCAGTTTTTAGTTATTAGAAGGACCACTCTAGCCTAATTTTCTGCTTCTGGCCATAGAGTTAGCCGCGTTTTGGTCCACCCTTGGCATAGGGATTGCGCCCCGATTTGAACTCCACCTTGAGGGGGGTTCCGGTCAGTTTGAACGTATCCCGGAAAAATCGTTCCAGATACCGGCGATAGGTATCCGGAATATGCTCCAACGCCGAACCGTGAATGATGATCCGCGGCGGGTTGGACCCGCCCTGATGGGCATAGCGCAGCTTGGGCCGCACCAAGCCGTGCCTCGGAGGCTGCTGCTGCTGCGTGGCCAGCATCATCACCCGCGTCAGCCGGGGCGTGGACAGCTTGGCCATCGCCGCTGCGTAAGCCTCCTCCGCCGAGCGCAATACCGCATTGACCCCCTGCCCCTGCAGGGCCGAAATGAAATGAAAGCGGGCAAAATGCAGGAAATTGAGCTTGCGCGCGCCATCGCGCTTGACCTGGTCGCGCTCGGATTCGCCTAGGCCTTCCCATTTATTGACGGCCACCACCAGCGCCTTGCCGGCCTCAAGAATAAACCCGGCAATATGCGCATCCTGCTCGGCGATCTCCTGCCGCGCGTCAAGTACGAGAATCACAATGTTGGATTCTGCGATGGACTGAAGGGTCTTGATCACCGAAAACTTTTCGACCGCCTCATCGACCTGTCCGCGCTTGCGCATGCCGGCGGTGTCGATCAGGGTATAGTGCCTGCCCGCGCGCTCGAACTCGACATGTATGGAATCGCGGGTGGTTCCAGGCCGGTCGAAAACTACGACCCGTTCTTCGCCAAGAAGCGCGTTGACCAGCGTGGATTTGCCCACATTCGGTCGTCCGACGACGGCAATCCGGGGATGCTTGCCGTCGTCAGGTTCAGCTTCAACCTGCGGAAAATCGGCCAGCACCAGATCCATCAGGTCGCTGACGTATTCACCATGCTCCGCAGAAATCGCCAGCGGCTCACCCATTCCCAGGGCATGGAAGTCGGCTGCCGCAGTTGCAAGATTCATGCCTTCAGCCTTGTTGACGATCAGCCAGACCTTGCGACCGCTGAGCCTGAGCTCGATACCGATCTCGCGATCCTGTCCTGTCAGCCCGGCACGCGCATCGACCACGAACAGCACCGCATCCGCCTCGTCAACGGCCTGCCGTGTCTGCCGCGCCATGTGGTGGAAAATGCCGTCCTTGGCCACCGGCTCGAATCCGCCGGTATCCACGACCAGATAGGGCTTTGATCCCAACCTGCCTTCGCCGTAGTGACGATCACGGGTAATGCCAGGCGCATCAACGACGATCGCTTCGCGCGAGCGCGTCAGGCGATTGAACAGCGTTGATTTGCCAACGTTGGGTCGACCGACAATGACTACTGTGGGTTTCATGAAAAAAACAATGAGCGCCGACGGATTTCGCGGCCAAGCCGGCAATCAGCCGTTATTGAATGCCGATCGCGAACACACCACCATTGCGCGTCTGCACGAGAAAGGTTGAAAAATCCAGCGCAACCGGCGCCACCTGAATTGCACTACCATCTGTTGAAATACGGCCTACGAACGCGCCATCTTCACGTGACAGCAAATGCACATACCCTTCGAAATCTCCGACGATGACGTAGCGACCCATTGCCAGTGGTGCGCTGGCCCAGCGATCGCGCAGCTTGTCCTGCTTCCACAAACTGGCTCCGGTATTGCGGTCAAAAGCGAGAATAGCGCTGCGTTCGTCGGTCACATAGGCATTGCGTGAGTCCAGCCCCATGCCAGCGAAACTGGAAATATCACGCGCCCAATGCATATCGCCGCGTGCAGGATCGAAACAGGCCACGCGCCCTTGGTAAGCCACCGCGCAGACCTGCGTGCCTTCGATCACCGGATAGCTGGTCACATCGGTCACACGCTCGAGTTCAGTGACTCCTCTTGGCAATGCCACCACGGCTTCCCAGCCGACATTGCCGTTGGGCAGTGCAATCGCCACCAGCCTGCCGCCCGGGAATCCGGCGAATACCGCATCACGGTTTACAACGACTCCCGCAAAGCTGCGCACCGCCAGTGACGGAATTGCGCGTTCGTACAACCAGCGTCGCTTACCGTCTGTGGCATTCAGCCCATGAATGCGACCGTCCCCGGTACGAACCACGACGACACCATTGGCACCAGCAGGCGGAGACAACACTTCGCCGCTCAATTGCGTCCTCCAGGCAAGTTTGCCGGAAGGCTCAAACGCCAGTACCTCGCCCCTTGCAGTTCCAGCCAGCACTAATCCCGCACCAATACCGATTCCGCCCGACAATGGCACCCCGGCATCGAAGCGGCCCTGGCTGGCGCCAGAATTCACCGAAAATGCAGCAATTACACCTGATGCACTACCAGCGAACACAGTGGTGCCACTGACTGCCGGATAAAAAGCACTTTTTTCAGCACTGCCGAGACTAGCTTGCCAGACGACGTGCGGCGTAACCCTCGGCTGGAATGAAACTAGTTCAGCCGCTTTTTGCTTTGGTTTTGAGCCGAACCATTCGTCGTAGGCGTTCGATACTGTCTGACAGGCCGACAGCGTCAGCACGCTTCCGATCAGCACCAGCCATCGCATCACTTGGATCCGCCCAAAGAGTCAATCTTGAGCTGGATGATCTGGCGCAGCGGACTGGCGGGATCGCTTTTCTCCAGTGCCAGCTGGTAAGCGCTCCGCGCTTCCTGCTTCTTGCCTTGCGCGCTAAACAAATCGCCCCTTAGCCCCGAATACACACCGGCAAAACTTTCAACCGGTTTGGCTTCCAGCAATTTGAGTGCCTCAGACAGATTTTTTTCATCAAACAGCACACGTGCAAGCCGCAGTCTTGCGACATCCCGGATTTCATCGGTGCCGGCCTTCTCGATCACCCACTTCAGTCTGACTTTTGCAGCCGCCAGATCACCGGTATCGAAACCACTTTTTGCAGCCGACAGCGCCGCCGAGGGAGCGTATGGCGTCGATCCGTAGTGGTCGATAATCTGGGCTGCGATATCGCGGACCTTTTTGTGATCACTCGCCCGTTCCGCAAGCTGCAACTGCTCGAAAAGTGAGACTGCGGCTGTCGCCTGCGAAGTACGGTAGTAATGCCAGCCGCGAATGCCGCCGACAGTCAAAAGACTGCCAACCACAAGGACGATGGTCAGTTTGCCGTATTCCGCCCACCACGCTTTGAGTGTCGCCAGCTGTTCCTGCTCTTCTATATCGTAAGCCATTGATTTACCTGATTTTTATTAAATCACTTGCTTCCTGGACGGAAACACGCACCTGTTGCCGTTCTTCACGCAGCGCCTTGACCGTCAATTGCCCGCTGGCCGCTTCATCATCGCCCAGTATTACCGCAAATCGGGCCCCGCTGGAGTTCGCCTTCTTCATCTGCGATTTGAAACTGCCGCCACTACAATGCAGGACGACGGATAGTCCGGAGTCCCTTAACTGCTCGGCAACCAGAACGGCCAGGCGCATTGCCGCTTCGCCCTGATGCACGACATAAACGTCCAATGGAATCTCGGAAATCGCGGAACCGCCGTCCGCCATTAACGCCAGCAGACGCTCGACACCCATTGCGAAACCACAAGCCGGCGCAGATTTGCCACCGATCTGTTCGATCAGGCCGTCATAACGGCCGCCAGCGCAGACAGTACCCTGCGCCCCAAGCCGGTCAGTAACCCATTCGAAAACGGTGCCATTGTAATAGTCCAGCCCCCTGACCAGTCGCGGATTGATCACAAATCCGATATCCGCAGTCTTCAGAAGTGACTGCAGATGCTCAAAGGCCTGGGCAGAAGCATCATCAAGATCGTCGGCCAACCGCGGAGCTGCTTCGATCAGGGATTGCATCGCGGGATTCTTGCTGTCGAGCACACGCAGCGGATTACTGTGCATGCGGCGGCGGGCATCGTCGTCAAGATCAGAGACATTTTTTTTAAGGTAGTCCACCAGCTTTGAGCGGTAGCGCATCCGCGTCTCGGCCGACCCCAGCGAATTCAGTTCAAGACGGACATCGCCTATACCAAGATCCCGCCACAGCCGCGCGCACATCATCACATGCTCCGCGTCGATGTCGGCTCCAGAAAAGCCCAGCGCCTCAACCCCGACCTGGTGAAACTGTCGGTAGCGCCCTTTCTGCGGCCGCTCGTGGCGAAACATCGGACCGCGGTACCAAAGTCGCTGTGGACCGGGATACAGCAGATTATGCTCAATTACCGCACGCACGCATGAAGCCGTACCTTCGGGGCGCAGCGTCAGACGCTCACCGTTCAGCTCGTCGGTAAACGTGTACATTTCCTTCTCGACGATGTCGGTCACCTCACCGATCGAACGCACAAACAGCTCGGTGCGCTCTAGGATTGGCATTCGGATCTCGTGGTAACCGTAACCATGCAGCCAGCGCGACACCTCATCCTCAAAGAACGCCCATCGCCGGGTATCTTCCGGTAGCACATCGTTCATGCCGCGTATGCCCCGCACGGTTTTAGCCATAATTCAGCGCTCTCTCACGATCCGCCGGTTGAACGCAGTGCTTCGGGAGCGCCGTAACGATCGCGGACATAGCGATCAATGATGCACTGAAAATCTTCGGCAATCGTTGCGCCCTTGAGCGTCACGGTCTTGACGCCATCAACAAACACCGGCGCCACTGGGTTCTCTCCGGAACCCGGCAGGCTGATGCCGATATTGGCATGCTTGCTCTCTCCGGGACCGTTGACCACGCAGCCCATTACCGCCACGTGCATTGCCTCTACGCCGGGATACTTCAATCGCCATTCCAGCATCTGCTTGCGCAGATAACCCTGGATTCGGTCGGCGAGTTCCTGGAATACGGTGCTGGTGGTCCTTCCGCATCCCGGGCAGGCGATCACCAGAGGTACAAACGATCGCAATCCCATGGTCTGAAGCATTTCCTGTGCGACGATCACTTCGCGTGTGCGATCGCCGCCCGGCTCGGGTGTCAGGGAAACGCGAATAGTATCGCCGATCCCCTCCTGCAGTAGCACCGACATCGCGGCAGTGGAAGCCACGATGCCCTTCGACCCCATTCCGGCTTCGGTAAGTCCCAGATGCAACGGGAAATCGCAACGCTGCGCGAGGTCCCGGTAAACCGCGATCAGGTCCTGAACGCCGCTGACTTTGCAGGACAGCAGGATGCGGTCGTGTGCCAAACCCAGTGCCTCGGCCTGGCGGGCGCTATCGAGTGCCGAAGTCACCAGTGCTTCACGCATCACCACGGATGCTTCCCGGGGCTGCGCAAGCCGGCCATTCTCATCCATCAGGCGCGCAAGCAGTTCCTGGTCTAGACTTCCCCAGTTGACGCCGATGCGGACCGGCTTACCATAACGGCACGCAAAATCGATCATCGTCGCGAACTGTTCGTCACGCTTGGACCCCTTGCCAACATTGCCAGGGTTGATGCGCAGTTTCGCCAGCGCCCCGGCGCAAGCCGGATGTTGCGCCAGCAGACGATGTCCATTGAAATGGAAATCTCCGACCAGTGGGACATTCACACCGCGCCGATCCAGTTCTTCACGGATCAATGGCACCGCCGCAGCGGCTTCGGCATTGTTCACGGTCACCCGCACCAGTTCAGAGCCGGCACGGGACAGGGCCGCCACCTGCGCCACCGTCGCCGGAATATCAGCGGTATCGGTATTGGTCATCGACTGCACAACGATGGGCGCATCACCGCCTACCATCACGTTGCCAACCATGACGCATGTACTGCTGCGTCTGGGTGCTGGTCCATATTCAGGAAGAC
The DNA here is from genome assembly GCA_038106575.1 of Burkholderiales bacterium. Taxonomy (GTDB): domain Bacteria; phylum Pseudomonadota; class Gammaproteobacteria; order Burkholderiales; family SG8-41. The sequence continues at coordinate 5,836 of JAYOED010000055.1, read as the reverse complement.
ATTGCATGTGCGGTCCCAGGTTATTTCAGAGTCAGACGCGCGACTGCGAAGCGGGTATGCGGCGCAAGGTCGACGAGCTTGCCGTTGTAGGTCAATTGCACACCCCGGGCATTGCCTATCACCAGGCTGAACGGCGGACGCCCCTTCACGTGATGCTTCACTCCGGAAGGATTCAGCTGCGACAGCAGAATACGGTTGCCCGCGTCGCGCACTTCCACCCAGGATTCGATGTTGATCACGAAGTGCAGCTCTCCACGCCCTGATATCAGTCCATCCACTGCTACTGTCTGTCCCGCTGCCGGTGCCGGGCTCTGAAGCGCCTGCGTCACCGGATCCGAAACAAACTGATTCTTTTCCAACGTTACTGCTGCCTGCTTCGGCACGGCCATCATGTCAGGAACGGCTTGAGCGACCGGTTTCGACACGACTACTACCGGCAGCGCCGAAATCAGCGGATCGACGAACACAACGACCACGATTAGCAACAGCAGGACAGCAAGATACACCAGCCTTCTGATCTTCTTCGTTTCTGATAAAGGGATGTTGCTGGAACGCTGAACAAACACCATCGCCGATAGGTTAAGCCGCTCTAAGTCCAGACCGGCAACCAGCTCATCCGCATCCAGGTCAACGAGGCGGGCATAATTGCGCACGAACCCCCTCACAAATACGGCGCCGGGAAGTCGGTCATAGGCCTCCGCCTCAAGCGCCTCGACCTGGGAAACGGAAAGTCTGAGCTGCAGCGCCACGTCGGTGACGCTCAGACTTTTGCGTTTGCGGGCCTCGGCTAGTGCGCGCCCAGGACGGAACTCTGCAGAGAAGACCGCCCCTTCGTCGATAGGAACTGACTCGCTCATTCAGACCGGCCCACCTGAAGGGCTGCCGCCTCTTTGGATTGCGGAAAGTTTGTGCGAAGTTGCTGGGCGTAACTTTGCTCGCCCAGGGTATTACCCAGCTTGCGCTCCACCCTGATCGCCAGCCATAACACCTCGGCATTCGCGGGCGCGGCTTGAGCAAACCGCCGCAGATAGCCTTGCGCGGCAGCATAGTTGTTAGCCTCAAACGCCAGATCGGCAAGCTGATATAGCGCTTGCGGCTGGCTCGGGCGCACGCTGACTGCCCTATTGAAAAACTCCTTTGCCGCCGCGGTATCGTTCCGGCGACGCGCGCATATTCCTGCATTGACTAATGACCGTTCCGGATTCTGGTACAACGGATTCTGCAAGGCGCGCAGAAGATACTTGATTCCTTCCTCCTCGCGCTTGCGCTGGCACAGGTACATACCGAAATTGTTGTTGGAATCAGGATCTGCGGGGCTGATCTGCAACGCACGCCCAAAATTTTCCTCGGCGCGGCGTTCATTCCTCAGTGCCGCGAATACCAGCCCTGCCACATTGTATGCAGGCGCGTAACCAGGATTCGCCTGCTGCGCAATGCGCACTTCCTCCAACGCAACCCCCAGGTTGCCCAGACCAAAATAGCCTGCGGCAAGCTCCGTATGAATGCGCGCGCGATTCCTGGCTTCACTTTCATTGCCGGTGGTATCTGTCGTCGGTTGAACACCCTGCCAGTCATTCGGTGAAGTCGCGCACCCTGCAATCAAAGCGGCTCCAGCCATCAAAACGGCGGCGGAGAGGAAATAAGGCTTCATACGCGACTCTCCCCACTTCGACGCTGCGCGCGCCGGGTCCTGTCCTTGACCCTACCAGCAAGCTGACCGCAGGCGGCATCAATGGTGTCACCACGGGTCTTACGCACTGTTGTGACCAGGCCCGCCTGCTGGAGTACATCTCGAAACGCAGCTATGGAGGCCTCGGGGGAACGCCTGTAGCCGGAACCGGAAAATGCATTGAACGGTATCAGATTGATCTTGCATGGCACGGCTTTGACGGTTCGCACCAATTCACGAGCCTGTGCCACGCTGTCGTTAACCCCATTCAGCATTACATATTCGAAAGTCACGAAGTCACGCGGTGCCTCTTCGATATAACGCACGCAGGCGGCCATCAATTCACGGATCGGGTATTTGCGATTGATAGGCACCAACTGGTCACGAAGCGCATCGGTCGGCGCGTGCAACGACACTGCGAGCGCAACCGGGCAGGCCTCACGCAGCCGGTCCAGTGCCGGCACAAGGCCGGACGTGGAAAGAGTCAGCCGCCGCCGTGATATTCCATTGGCATGGTCATCCAGCATCAGTTGCATCGCAGCGACGACATTGTCGAAATTCGCCAAGGGTTCGCCCATACCCATCATCACGACATTAGTGATGGGCCGCTCAATACCCAAATCGGCAGAAAGTCCGCGGTTCGCATGCCATAACTGCCCGACGATCTCTGCGGCATCCAAGTTGCGGTTGAAACCCTGACTTCCCGTTGAACAGAACGAGCATTCCAGTGCGCAACCCGCCTGCGAAGAAATGCACAATGTACCGCGATAACGCCGGGCGCCAGGTTCATCATCATCGATATCGCCATCAGGAATGTAGACCGCCTCGATGGCATTGCCGTTACCGACATCAAAGAGCCATTTGCGCGTCCCGTCTAAAGCCGTCGCATCACTCAGCACAGGAGGCGACTCAATAACTGCTACCGCGGCCATTTTCTCCCTGAACCCTCGGGAAATATCGGTCATCAATGCAAAATCGCCGACCAGCGACTGGTGCATCCAGCGCATCATCTGCCGGGCGCGGAAAGGCTTTTCGCCCATCTCCGCGCAGAGCGCTTCAAACCGCTCGCGGTTCAGCCCCAGCAGATTGAGCGCCATTGAATTCGTACCGGCTCATAAGCTCAACGTGAAAACACGTTGAGAATCGGAAAAAAATAAGAGATTTCGACCGCCGCCGTCTGCGGTGAATCGGAACCATGCACGGCGTTCGCGTCAATGCTGTCGGCAAAATCAGCGCGTATCGTCCCTTTGGCCGCTTTACTGGGATCTGTCGCGCCCATCAGATCGCGGTTTTTCTGGATCGCATTCTCGCCCTCAAGCACTTGGATCATCACCGGTCCCGAAATCATGAAAGCAACCAGTTCACCAAAAAACGGACGGTCTCTATGAACCGCATAGAATCCTTCAGCCTGCTGGCGCGAAAGTTGCGTCATGCGCGCGGCGGCAATGCGAAGCCCCGATTGCTCGAATCTGGAATAAATCTGCCCAATGACATTTTTTGCAACAGCGTCGGGTTTGATGATGGAAAGTGTGCGTTCGACTGCCATGAAAAACCCCTAGATTTTGATGTAAAGATAACTCCCAAGAGTATCATGATAACGCCTTGAATAAAAGACGTTTACCGGGATTTTGCCAACCTCTTGTCCCCGCCTTCAGCAAAGCCGCTGGGAACCGCAAATTCATACGGAAAAAAAACTTCAAACAGGCTTAATCCCACACCCATTCGGGATCCACACCTATCTCATGGCGACGCGCCTGAAAAGCAGCATCAACACCCAGCCCTGGCACCGCAGCAAGCCGGGCATCCACCCAGAGAAAAGGCAGACGTTCGCGCCGCCATGGCGGCAACCCGGCCTCCTGCAACAGGTTTCTGACCGTGCGCGTATTTCCCCTGGCACTCAGACGCAAAGTTTCTCCGCCACGGCGCGCACTTACGATCAACTCGCGATCCCGCAGCAGCCTTGGGGCGATACCCTGCCCCCGGCGCTTTGCGGCCTTGAGTGTGCCGCCGAGCAGGGGCAGCGGGAGAACGCCGGCACCGTCCCAGGTAACATTCCACCCAGCCGGCAATTCCGGTAACGGCTTGACCAGATAAAGTGAACCCCTGAACCGGCGCAATTCAGCTGCACCTAGGTCAACGCGGACCTGGGCATCGTTACGGGCGCTCAGGACCTGGCGTAACGCCTCTTCAAGGCGGTCTGCTTCCGGCATCGACAAACCGTTCAACCGTAAAAAACCGCGCATGGTATTGCGTGCCCGCACCGCATCCAGGCACGCCAGCCGGGTTACCGGCAACGGTTTGCCCGCAACCAGACGGCCCAGATCGTGTTGCGCAAGCACATTCAGCAGATCGGATGCCTCGGCCTGATGGCGTGCCGCTCGCGCCAAGATTGCACCGCTGCCCGGCAAACGGGTATTCAGTAGCGGCAGCACATCGTGGCGCAGGAAATTACGAAGGTAGGTACGGTCGTCGTTGCTTTCGTCATTTACCCAGCGCAACCTAAAGCGCCTGGCATAGCGTTCAATTTCGGCACGGGGAACGTCCAGCAGGGGCCGAAGCACTGACGGCATCACTCCAGCGGCTGGCCTCAGGCTGGTCATGGCCGCAAGTCCAAGGGGACCGGCGCCGCGCAGCAGTTGGAGTAACAGCGTTTCAGCTTGGTCATCACGATTATGCGCAAGCACCAAAAAATCGGCTGGCACCGCCGAATAAGCGCGATAGCGTGCCGCGCGCGCGGCAGCTTCGGTGCTGTTGCCCCGCTTCACCTCCACCACGGCGACATGTAACGGCACCGCCAGCCGGTCGCACAGGTGCATACAGAACGTCGCCCACCCTGAAGCATTGGGACTGAGCTGGTGGTTGACATGGACTGCCGACAAACGGGAAGACGGCCAGCGCAGTCCGCGGGCCAGCACATGCAGCAGCACTACCGACTCGATGCCGCCGCTCAGTCCGACCAGCAACCGCTGATTCCTTGCAGCGTACGTCCGCAGCAACGCAGCCGTGCGCGATACGAGGGGATCCATCATCGAAGAGCCGGGCGACGCGGGCCGCGGGGCATAGACGCCTCCTTGGTCAGCGGTCCGCAGCTTCTTTAAATTGACCGTAGCCCATAAAACGCTCAAAACGTGCCTCGATCAGGCTGTCGACCGGGGTGTCGCGCAGCTGGCGCAGGCTGTCCTGCAACGCTTTTTTAAGAATTTGCTTCATTGCCGCCTGGTCACGGTGAGCTCCGCCCAGTGGCTCATTGACGATCTTGTCTACGAGACCCAAAGACTTCAGGCGGGTTGCGGTAATGCCCAGCGTCTCGGCGGCATCCGCTGCGCGATCCGCACTTTTCCAGAGAATTGATGCACAACCCTCCGGCGAAATCACCGAATAGGTCGAATACTGCAGCATCAACGTCACATCCCCCACTGCAATGGCCAGCGCGCCACCGGATCCGCCTTCACCGATCACCGTGCAGATCACCGGCGTTTTCAGTGCCGCCATTTCGTAGAGGTTGCGGCCGATCGCCTCGGACTGGCCGCGCTCCTCCGCTCCCACACCCGGATAGGCACCGGGCGTGTCAATGAACGTAAATACAGGTAACGCGAATTTTTCTGCGAGCTTCATCAACCGCAGAGCCTTGCGGTAACCTTCCGGACGCGGCATTCCGAAATTGCGGTAAATCTTTTCTTTGGTGTCGCGTCCTTTCTGGTGCCCCATGACCACCACGGTCTGTCCGCTGAAACGTGCCAGTCCGCCGACGATTGCCGGATCATCTGCGTAAGCACGGTCACCGTGCATTTCCTCGAAATCGGTAAAGAGACTCTCGATGTAATCAAGGGTGTAAGGCCGCTGCGGATGACGCGCCACCTGCGCGATCTGCCAGGCCGTCATTTTCGCGTAAATGTCTTTGGTCAGCGACTGGCTTTTCTTCTGCAAGCGCCCGATTTCCTCGGAGATGTCCAGCGCCGAATCATCCTGTACGAAACGCAGCTCCTCGATCTTGACCTCAAGTTCGGCGATCGGTTGTTCGAAATCGAGAAATGTCGTTTTCATGAGGCACGATGATACAGGAGCCGGCCACGCCAAGCTGAAACACGAAAAATGCGCATCGCCCTCACCGAAAACTCAGTACCACGCCACATCGCTACCGCGCGGATCGTTTGCCGACTGCGCGGA
>JAYOED010000054.1:0-14300 GCA_038106575.1 Burkholderiales bacterium | reverse complement strand
ACTGCACTCAGACTGACCTGCAGGCTTAGCATCACGATGTCCGCAAGTTCGGCATCAAACCCGGAAATCAGCCCCCATGCCGCCGCAAAAGCCTCTCGGAAACCGGTCATGTAATATCAGACATAATTAAATTAATGGCGATATTCACTCATGATAAAGAAATTCATAATATGTAATAATTTGCATGTATGGACATATCGACACAGATCCGTTGGACCCTGGGTGCATTCGAAGTGGAGCCTCGTATCGTGGCACTGCTGGAGGCCATTTCCCGTCACGGCAGCCTTCAACAGGCCGCCCGGGCCGCCGGCATGTCTTACCGACACGCCTGGGGTTTGCTGGAAAATGCGGCCGCCCTGCTCGGCGAACCGCTGGTGTTGCGTCAACAGGGCCGCGGCACAGTGTTGGCGCCGTTCGGCCGCCGGCTGATGGAAGGCATGGTGGACATCAACGGAACCATGGCCGCCTCGTTACGCGAAAGCGAAAAACGCATGCAGGAATTCCTCTCGCGCGCCGAACCTTTAGACGGACCACCAGCGAAAGTGATCATGCATGCCAGCCACGATCTGGCTTTGGCAAAGCTGCGGGACAAACTACTTGAGCAGAATGGGCCGCGGTTGGAGCTGCAGTTTCACGGTAGCCTGGACTGCCTTGCTGCATTGCGCCGAAATCAGTGCGAACTGGCCGGCTTTCACCTGCCGTCGATTCCCGGCATGCGCACCCTGGCCGCACAGTTCATTCCTTACCTTGGTCTGAAAGGCTGGCGTGCCACGCGACTGCTTGATCGCACACAGGGACTGATGGTCGCTGCCGGCAATCCAAAAAAACTCAAAAGCCTTAAGGATCTGGGGCACCCGAAAATCCGCTTCGTCAATCGCCAGCCTGGTTCCGGCACGCGGCTGTGCCTGGATTTCCTGCTTTCCCAGCAGAGCGTTTCTCCTGCCAACATTCACGGGTATACCCATGAAGAATTTACCCACGCCGCCGTAGCTGCCACGGTCGCCAGCGGCATGGCTGATGTGGCTTTCGGCATTGAGGCCGCCGCACACGAACAGGGGCTGGATTTCGAGCCCGTGGTCAATGAATACTACTATCTCGCGTCGCGCGCCAATGTCCTGCAACGACCGGGGGTGCGCGCCCTGCTCGCCTGGCTGGATAGCAGAGAATTCCGCCGTCTCGTGAACAGTCTTGAGGGATACCGCTCGGTTGCCTCCCTACAGTGGGTTAATGCCATGGAAATCCTGTAAGCAGGTAAGAACGCCCTGTTAAAATCGTATTTGTATTCAGTCTCTGGGGAATCCCGCCATGAGCAGTAACCAACCGACATTACGCAACCTTTCGTGCGCTGACGACTACGATCCGAATTCGATACCGGTACCCAAGGCGCGGGAAGTCATCGCGCAATTCCTGGCCCCGATCACAACCGTCGAGCGTGTCGCCGTTCGCGCCGCACTGGGTCGGGTGCTTGCGGCCAATGTGATCTCCCCGGTCGACGTGCCCTCTAACGACAATTCTGCGATGGATGGTTATGCTGTACGGTTCACGGATCTCAAGTCAAACGGGAAAGTCAACCTGAAACTCTGCGGGACCTCGTTTGCCGGAGTACCGTTCAAGGGTGCAGTCGGCGCCGGTCAATGCGTGCGCATCATGACCGGCGGCGTGGTGCCGCAAGGCGCTGACACCATCGTCATGCAGGAGCATGTCGAAGCCAAAGACAACGACATCACCATTGGTGCCGGCCACAAAAAAGGACAGAATCTGCGCAAGGCGGGTGAAGACCTGCAGCGCGGCCAACCCGCTCTGAAACGCGGCCAGCCAATGCGTCCGGCAGAAATCGGCTTGGTCGCATCGCTGGGCGTTGCCGAGGTATCGGTTTATCGAAAATTGCGCGTCGCCTTCTTCTCCACCGGGGACGAACTCGTATCGATCGGCTCTTCGCTTGGCGAGGGTCAGATCTACGACAGCAACCGTTACACGATCTACGGCATGCTGCAGCGGCTGGGCTGTGAAATCATCGACATGGGCGTGGTCCGCGACGATCCCAAGCTGCTGGAAGCGGCGTTCCGCGAAGCTGCTGCGGTTGCCGACGTCGTCATCACCAGTGGAGGCGTTTCGGTCGGCGAAGCCGATTTCGTTAAGGTTCTGCTCAACAAGCTTGGTGAAGTCGTTTTCTGGAAAATCGCGATGAAACCCGGCCGCCCCCTGGCTTACGGCAAGATCGGCAACGCCCATTTCTTTGGCCTGCCCGGCAATCCGGTATCGGTAATGGTCACCTTTTACCAGTTCGTCCGTGACGCCTTGCTGAAACTGTCGGGCCTGGATCCGATCGATCCGCTGCCGACGTTCAAGGTGCCCTGCATGTCGACGCTGAAAAAAGCGCCAGGTCGAACCGAATTCCAGCGCGGGATTCTCTCGCGCGACGCTGCGGGTACGCTCCGCGTGTGCGTCACTGGCGAACAAGGCTCGGGCATCTTGCGCTCGATGTCGGAAGCCAATTGTTTCATCATCCTGCCGACGGATCAGGGTAATGTCGCCCCAGGAACCATGGTTGAAGTGCAGCTCATGGAAGGCGTGGTTTGAATGTAAATCCGCAGTTCGCGTTCATATCAATCAGAAAAGGATTGTCATTTTGAATAACAAGCAGGCGCCGCTGCGCTGGGGAGTGGTGGGACTCGGTTGGGTTGCCACCGATTATGTCGTTCCTGGCATCATCAAAAGTCCCGGCTCCGAAATCGCCGCCTGCCTTGGCAGCACGCCGGAAAAAACCCGCGCCTTTGCAGAAAAATTCAAGGTGCCCCGAACGCATGCTGATCTCGCTGGACTGGTCAACGACGATGGCGTCGACGCCCTCTACATCGCCACTCCAAACGCTATGCATCACGATGCCGTCATCGCCGCAGCGCACGCGGGCAAACACATCCTATGCGAAAAGCCGTTCGCGATGCGCATCGAACATGCCCGTGAAATGGCTAAAGCCTGCCGAGATGCAGGCGTCGTGCTGCGCATCGCGCACCAGATCCGCCTCGACGCAGCAATTGTCCGCGCCCGTGAAATCGTGAAATCGGGCCGTCTCGGCAGGTTGGCGGAAATCTCCCTGGAGCGCGCATCCGCGGTCGGTTCACGTGTTTCTTGGCGCAAGGACTTTTCCCAAAGCGGCGTCATTTTCGATGTCGGCGTGCACCTGCTTGACCTGATTCAGTATGTCAGCGGCCAGCGCTTCGTTGAAGTCGCAGCCTTCACGCACCCTGACCGCAGGGATAAAAAGCCAGACGACACGGTGACGGTTCTGGGACGGCTCGACGGCGAATGCCATGCCCTTGCCAAAGCAACCCGTGAAGTCGGCAGCGCCGAAAACAATCTCGTGATCGAAGGTGACAAGGCCACACTGATCACTTCACCTCTGCGTTTTGTACCGGAACACATCATCCGCATTCGCGACTCCTCAGGGACAGTCGAGGAAAAATTCCCGGTCAGCCCAGCCTACGATCTGCAGGTCCTCGCCTTCGAGGAGGATGTACGCGGCGGCCGCAGCCTGTTGCCAGACGGCGAGGATGCCGCCTACATGGTTGCCGTCACCAATGCCGCGCTTCAATCTGTAGAGGAACGCCGAATCGTCAGTGTTGTAGCCTGACTTGCATCCCGCACGCCCGATAGGCAAAATCAGTTCATAGAAAAACAGGGGAGAATTACATGAAAACTTTAGCCTTTGCGCTTGCGGCAATATTGCTCCAGGTGTCCGCGCTGCCAGCTCTCGGACAATCGGGATCCTATCCAAACAAGGTTATTCGCATCATCAATCCATTCTCCGCAGGCGGTAATGTCGATATCGTTGCCCGTGGTGTCGCAGAGGAGATGGGAAAACTGCTTGGACAGCAGGTCATCGTTGAAAACCGTCCCGGCGCCAGCGCGACCATCGGCACCCGCTACGTCAAAGGTCAGCCCGCGGACGGCTATACTCTGCTCGCGATGGCCAATACTTTTGCGCGGGTCCCGTCCATAGTCAGCAACGCCGGATACGATCCGATTAAGGACTTCACAGGTGTCTCCCAGACCTGTGACATCCCCATGGTACTGGTGGTCAATCCTGCGCTTCCGGTCAAAACGGTCAAGGTGTACATAGCACTTGCAAAGACACGCCCAGGGGAACTGACCTCCGGCACCGGCGCTACGGGACATGTCGCATCCGAGATGCTGAGCCAGATGGCAGGACTAAAGCTACGGCACATCCCGTACAAAGGCAACGCGCCTGCGGTCAGCGATCTGGTCGGCGGACAGATCATGTTCATGTTCGACCAGATCAGCACCTCAATTGCTTATATCAAGGCCGGCCGCCTCCGCCCGCTGGGCGTCACCAGCAAGATCCGCTCTCCCGCACTTCCGGACATGCCAACTCTAGACCAGGCAGGCGTAAAGGGTTTTGAGGACACCACGTTCAACGGCCTCATGGCTCCAGCGAAAACGCCCGGCATCGTCCTCGAAAAATTGCGAGTTTCGGTGGAAAAAGCAGTCGCGGTGCCTGCGTTGAAAACACGTTTTGATGGCCTTGGAATCCCCTTGGTTGCCAGCCCCTCGCTTGAGACCTATAACGCTTTCATAAAGCGCCATGTCACTGAATTTGCGAAACTGGCCAATACCGCGGGGATCAAAGCTAATTGAACGACTTAGCATAAAAAAAGCCCGCCAAGCTGGGCTTTTTTGTGGGAAGCATTCATTATGGAATCATGACAGAGGAGCCCCTGGTCACGCCCGATTCGAGATCGCTATGTGCTTTTACCGCTTCTGCCAGTTGATAGCGCTGCCCGACATGCACTTTTACTGAGCCCTTGCGCACCATATCAAAAACAGCATCGGCCGACATTAACAAATCCTTGCGATTAGCAACGTAGGTCGCCAGAGTTGGCCGTGTAAAGTAAAGCGATCCCATTTTCTGCAGCGTTGCCGCTTCGACCGGTGGCGGTGCCCCGGTAGTAGTACCGAACGACACAAAATATCCACGCGGCGCCAGTGATTTTAGTGACGCTTCAAACGAGTCTCTACCTACGGAATCGTAGACCACCTGCACGCCCAACCCGCCGGTAATCTCTTTGACGCGTGCAACGATATCTTCACTTTTGCGATCAATCACGTGCGCATACCCATGGGCTTTGGCTAGTGCACATTTTTCAGGACCACCCGCAACGCCGATCATCGTGGCACCCAAAGACTTACCCCACTGTCCCGCAACCAGTCCTACGCCGCCCGCGGCCGCATGAAACAAAACAAAATCTCCCTGATTGACCGGATAGCATCGTTGCAACATGTATTCCACGGTCATACCTTTCATCAGGATCGCGGCAGCCTGTTCCTCGGAAATGTCGTCGGGCAATTTGACTAGGCGGTCTACCGGCATGAGGCGTAGATTGGCATAGCTGCCGGGTGCGCTCCCGCCATAAGCGACACGATCACCTTTTGCCAGACCTGTTACGTCTGCACCCAGGGCCTCAACCACACCCGACCCCTCACAGCCGATACCGCTGGGAACGGCTAGGGGATACTGACCGCCACGCAGATACACATCCATGAAATTGAGGCCAATGAATGTGTGCCGCACCAGAACTTCTCCGGCCCCCGGTTCAGCTACGTCCACGCTTTTCAGGGTCATGACTTCAGGGCTACCCTGTTTCTCGATTCGGATTGCGTTGACTTTCAATGAAATAATCTCCTTGTGTTGATTGGCTTTTCCGGAATAACCCGGGATTTAACGTCTAAACAGCAACGTTATAAACAGCCCCTATTATCAAGCATTAATCAGTCAAGAACTTGACAGATCAGCCAGGTTTTTAGATGATAAAAGTTAATTTCAAATAACAAATAATAATTAATCTTTATATTCAATCCACTGGAGGGAATTCCATGAAACAGTTTCGCCCTAGCACTCTATTTGCATCCGCATTGGTCTTGACGGCAGCGCTTGCCATACCCACCGCATTTGCCGAAACCATCAAATTGCGCATTGCATCAGGTCATCCACCGGTCAATACCTATGTTAATTTGATGCAGAATTTTTTCGTCCCCGAGGTAACTAAGCGCGTTGCCGCTAAGACTAAGCACAAGGTTGAATTTGTAGAGGGTTACGGCGGTTCTATAGTCAAGGTTGCAGACACGCTGGAGGGCGTGCAGTCAGGCATAATCGACATTGGCGGCTACTGCTTCTGTTTTGAGCCCTCGAATCTCCCGCTGCAGGCGTTTCAGGTCATGCTGCCCTTCGGCACCATGAGCCCTGTGAAAAGCGTGACACTTGCACGTCGCGTTTATGACCGTGTGCCCTACATGTCCAAAGTCTTTGAAGACAAATACGGCCAAAAGCTGCTGGCCCTAATTGCCGACAACGGCTATAACCTCGGCACCAACTTTGCATGGAACAAAGTAAGTGATCTTAAAGGACAGAAACTTGCTGGTGCAGGCCTCAATCTCAAATGGCTGGAATACGCAGGAGCTACCCCGGTTCAGTCCTCGCTTCCGGATGCCTACACCGCCATGCAGACCGGCGTTTACAACGGCTGGATCATGTTCCCGTCAGGTTATGTCAATTTCAAGTTGTATGAGGTCGGCAAACATTATACCGAGATCGGCTTTGGCTCGATCACTTGGCACGGCCTGACCATAAACAAGCGCAAATGGGACCGCATACCCAAGGAAGTTCAAGCCATCATCCAGGAGGTGGCAACCGAATACGAGAAACGCACCGGTACTGTTAACGAAAAAAACTATCCCAAACAGCTCGACCAACTACGCAGTGTTGGCGCAACTGTAAAACAGCTGCCTGATTCCGTACGGGCTGACTGGGCTAAATCGCTTCAGGGTTGGCCGCAGGAAAAAGCTAACGAACTGGACAAAAAAGGATTACCGGCAAGCCAAGTCCTGAAAATCGCACTGGAAGAAGCCGAAAAGCTTGGTCACAAGTGGCCCGTGCGTTACAAGGTTAAGTAAAACTATCCCCTAACGGTGACGCGAAAATGCGTCACCGTTATCTTTTATCGTCGGGTGAGCAGCATACTGGCTACGGGATGCTCAACAAGATTGCAAACTGGATTTCCTCAGCATTGTTGGGCTGCTCTGCCCTGCTGGCGCTGCTGCTAAGCTTCTTGGTCGTTGCTGACGTACTCGGACGCGTGATTTTCAATTCCCCTGTCAAGGGAACTCCTGAGATTGTCTCAATGTCGATTGTTATTATCTGCTTTCTGCAGGCCAGCTACGCAATCCGCAGTGGTGGAATGCTGCATGTCGACGCCATCCAAAAAATCCTCCCCCAGCGGTTTCAGGCCTTACTGACCCTACTGGGATACCTGCTGGGGATCGCATTTTTCATAGTGGTAGTCTATGGCGGCATCGATCCCCTCGCTCACTCCTGGAATTCCAACGAATTCGAAGGTGAAGGTGCGCTGCGCGTGCCAACATGGCCTGCGCGTTCCGCTGTCATATTAGGGGCCGCACTAGCTACTCTTGAATATCTTCTCCTCTTTCTCGCAGACCTCAGGAAACTACGAAGCACAGATCAACATCCGTCTCAAAGCGACGGCTTCATCCTTTAACAGCGCTCCCTATGTTCGGCACTGTTGAAATGCTAATTCTAGTGGCCGTGCTTCTGGCACTGGTCTTTAGCGGCGTGCATATCGCCATTGCACTCGGCGGCACAGCCATGTTGGGCATTTATCTGATGACTGGCGATTTCGCAGTAGTAACCGATTTTATTGGAAGCACTGCATACGAAGCTCTTCGTGATTACGTATTCGCCGTTATTCCCCTGTTCATGCTAATGGGAGAATTCATTTCCAAATGCGGTGCCGCCAAGGACATGTTTGCCCTGATCAACCGCGTCACCCGCTTAATTCCGGGTCGCTTGGGAGTAGCAACAATACTTTCGAATTCTGTGTTCGCCTTTGTCACCGGCGTCAGCATCGCGGCCGCTGCTGCATTTTCCAAGATCGCCTATCCGGAAATGAAACGCTACGGTTACAACAGCAGCTTCGCTTTAGGCTGCATTGCTGGCAGTGCCTGTTTGGGCATGCTGATCCCGCCCAGCGTATTGATGATTGTCTGGGCAGTATTGACCGAAATTTCAATTGGTGACTTGTTTCTCGCCGGGATATTGCCTGGGTTCCTGTTGGTCACATTTTTCACTCTCTATATTGTGGGAGCCGCATTGATTAAGCCCGACCTGGTCGGTGAGGCTGTTCATCGTGATAGTGCCGATTCAGGTGCTGCGACCGCAGACAAGGAGTTCGGTGTTGCCATGCTCAGTACCCTTCTGGTAATTGGGCTGGTCATAGGCACGCTTTGCGGAATATGGTTTGGATTCTTTACCCCCACTGAAGGCGCCGGCGTTGGTGCCGCTGCATCCCTTCTGCTCGCAATTGCTAAAGGCGTACGTTTTTCTGAAATCAAAGAGGTAGTGCTTTCGGTGGGCAGAACCACAGCGCCCCTGCTGCTACTGCTGTTTACAGCCCAGCTCTACTCTCGAGTGCTTACTATGACTGGCTTTACCCGCTCAGTGCAGGAAACGCTGCTCGCTGCGGGACTAGGCCCCTGGGGCGTTTTAGCCCTCATAGTGCTTATCTGGTTCGTTCTGGGCTGTATCATTGACTCGATATCCATCATCCTTCTGACCGTGCCGATCTTCGCACCCATCGCGGGCGCTTTAGGATTCGACCCGCTCGCATTCGCTATCATGGGGATTATCGCGATTGAAACAGGTTTGCTTACTCCGCCATTCGGACTTCTAGTTTTTACGGTAAAAGCCTCATTACCGGACGAACCAGTATCGGTAAGCCAGATATTCAAAGGAGCTATTCCTTACTGGATAGGGCTCATAGGAGTGGTCGTGTGTCTAGCCGTTTTCCCTGAACTGGCTACGGCATTACCCACTCTGTTAAAAGCGAATTGAAAAGGGGAGTGACATGCCTGCTTATTGGTTGGCTCGTTGCATGATTAATGACCCAGTGGAGTACAAGAAGTATACCGATTGCGTACCTGGGATCATAGAGACCTATGGCGGTAAAGTCCTTGCACGTGGTGGCAATTATCGCATCATGGAAGGCACGGACCGTTTCCACCGCTTCGTGGTCATCGAGTTTCCCTCCTTAGAGCATGCTGTAAAATGTCATCGTTCACCGGAGTATCAAGCCGCCGCCGCTTTTCGTCGCGCTATTGGTGTGAGCGAAGTCGAGCAGGTCATTATCGAATCCGGTGATGCCACGCCGATCTGAAATACTGGAGAAATTGAATGCCATTGCAGCATCTCGAACATTTTCTGATCCAGACCACAGATATTGAAGCCACAAGGGACTGGTACGTCAATGTGCTGGGATTTCGCGAAGGACCTCATCCGGACTTCAAGTTTCCAGTGGTCTGGCTATATCTCGGCGATAGAGATGTCGTTCACCTGACACAAGGCGGAAAAAACGTTAGCGAAAACCGCAAGGCCTACCTTGGCCAGCAATCCGAAGCCACTCACGGCAGCGGCGTTGTCGACCATCTGGCTTTCCGCTGCACGGGCTTACGCGAGATAATGAAAAACTTGCAGCAGCACAAAATTGAATTCCGCCGCCGAATGGTCAACGATCAGGGGCTGTTTCAGTTGTTTATGCTGGACCCCAATGGCGTCAAGATTGAATTGAACTTCTCCAACGTCGAAGCACAGGGTATTGCTCCCGAGTTGATGGCTTCGGCACTTCCGGCGTGAGCGCGCCGCAATGGCGGGGCCGGCAGTATCACTACCTGTCGCAGGAAAGCCATGTCCATCCTTTTCTGGTGGATCTCTGGCAGGAAGTACGGGAAGCCACCAATGGCAGGCTGTCGATTACTGTTCACGCCAAGAATGAAGGTCTTCCCTCATCCCATCTCGCCATCGTCGACCTGCTGATCGCGGGCGAGGTTGAGTTCTATGTGCTAATGGGAGGCATCCTCGGCCCGCTGGTGCCCGCAATGGAAATCCAGGGTCTACCGTTCGCCTTCCGTGACCATGCCCAAGTACATTCCACGCTCGACGGCCCCCTGGGAGACTTCCTGCGACAACAGCTGCGTCCCTTTGGCATTTATGCACTGCCCTACGGACTTCTTGAAAACGGATTCCGCCATATATCCACGGTTGACCGCCCGTTGCACACTGCAGATGATCTAGAAGGGCTACGCATCCGCATTCCTGAAGGTAAAATGTTCGCAGACGCCTTCCAAAGCCTGGGCGCTGATCCAGTCGAAGTCAATGTGCTGAAACTATACGACGCCCTGAAAAACCGTGAAGTCGATGCACAGGAAAATCCACTATCCGTTACCAGTGCTCTGCTGCTCCATGAAGTCACCCGTCACATCGGTCTTAGCTACCACATGTGGTCAGGATTCAACCTGATGGCCAGCCTCAAGTTCTGGGAACAGTTACCCGTGGAAATCCAGAAAACGGTAGAAGCAATCGTCCGCAAGCACGTTGCACGGCAGCGTGCCCATACCGATGCATTGAACCGCTCACTTGAAGGCAAGCTGCGTGGATGGGGCATGTCCGCAACCGAGGTTGATCGCAACAGCTTCCGCCGCAAGCTGACCCAGACTGGTTTTTATCAGCGCTGGCGCAATATCACCGGCGAACAGGCTTGGTCCCTGCTTGAAAACAGCATTGGTAGAATACAATAAACTACTGTTTTTAAAATTATTTTTAATTCTTATGTCAAGAAAAAAGCCCGGAATTACCGGGCTTTTTTCTTGTTTGCAAACGCTTATTTTTTGGCTTTCACCATTCCGCCACCGCCATGCGTTCTCTTGTAATACTCGACCGAACGGTCCATAGCCTTCGAAAGATCCTCAGCATTCTTTTTTGCTGCCATGGCCTTCTTTGCCTTCGCAGCTTCTACTTTGGCGGGATCCATCGGCGGGGGAGCAGGCAATTTAGCTGATGCCATACCAACACCCAAACCAGCCAGCAATGCCGGTACCAAACACCATCTTCTGAGCGTGCTCATGTTTTCCATCCTTCCTTAACGGGTGATGCTACAGCTGCAGTAGCCTCGCCGCCGCCTTTGTTGTTTTTGGTTTCTTCCTGATACCAGAGTTCATGATGCTCTTTTGCCCAAATCTCATCAACATACCCTATACGCATAGCCTCGTAAGCACCTTCAACACCCACAGTACCCAAGTAAATATGACTGAGAGCCATCGTCATGAACACAATACTTACAACCGCATGTATTACATTAGCCTGCTGCATCAGTTCCCGACCTTGCTCAAAATTCGGGAAATTTAGGATGAAGCCAGTGACACTAACCACAATACCCATCACAGTAACACCAAACCAAAACCACACTTTTTCACCAGCATTAAAGCGACCTGATGGCACATGTTCACCTGAAATAAGCCCACCAAACTTTCTCAACCACTTGAGATCATGTGCTTTAGGGAAGTTATCTTTGACAAATGTCACAAACATCAGAATTGTGCAGAAAGCAAAAACCGGTCCCACAAAGTTATGTACGTTTTTGGCTAAAATTGCTAGCCAGGCAAACAGCGTATATCCAACAATGGGAAGCAGAATGTGTTTGCCGAACAGGATAATGATGCCGGTTACTGCTAGGAGCACGAAACTGATGGCAGCGCCCCAATGCACCATACGATCCCACGAACCGAAGCGCAGCAGCTTGCGTCCTGTCGGCTGGCCGTGCAGCTTGATTGAGCCTTTTATGGAATAGAACGCACCGATAACAGCCATCATTAGCACAATCAGCCAGCCGCCATACACCGTGATCGGCCCGTTGCGCATCTGCCGCCAGGTCTCCCCGGCACTCTGAACCAGGACACCGGATTCCCGGCCACGCACCTGCGTGGTCTGATAAGGATTAGCACCACCGCGGACATCACGCCAGACCGGCGCATTATTGCCAGGCTGGACTGACTGCCGCTGCGCCTGCTCCTGCGCACTGGATGTATTGGCAGCCACAGCCCATCCGGCAAAAAGACACAACCAGACGGCGAGCAAAGCCGCGAACCACCTCGTTAGGCTAAGGCGCATGCCCTTCCTCCTTTTGTTGTCTTATTTCGATACGACTCGGGCGTACTCGTTCTGGCTTTCGTTGCGGGCCTTGATGGCACTTTCCCACCCCGCGCGATCACCCTTGAACTGGGCACTATTCCACGGCTGCTGGTCAGGCTTACCCTGATACTGACCCTGCTTGTACACAGTAACCGGCTGTTTCTCGCCGCAACCGCCCAGAGCCAGCAGTGCAACTGCCCCCGAAATCAGGAAACCTTTCATGATTTCCGCCCAGACGGTGGTGCAGCGCCTTTCTCGGGTTTGCCGTAAGCCGTACCCCAGCCCCAGACTTCAGAACCCTTGCCACGCTTGAGCACGCGATTGCGGTAAATGTCAGCAATGACGTCCGAATCGCCGCCCAGCAATGCTTTGGTCGAACACATTTCAGCGCAGGCTGGAAGCTTGCCTTCCGCCAGACGGTTGCGCCCGTATTTCTTGAACTCAGCATCCGAATGATCAGCCTCTGGACCGCCCGCGCAAAACGTGCACTTGTCCATTTTTCCGCGCAATCCGAAAGCGCCATCCTGGGGGAATTGCGGTGCGCCGAAAGGACAGGCATAGAAACAGTAGCCGCAGCCGATGCACAGGTCCTTATCATGCAGGACCACGCCTTCGGAGGTTTTGTAGAAGCAGTCAACCGGGCATACCGCCATGCACGGCGCGTCCGAACAGTGCATGCATGCGACCGAGATGGACTTCTCGCCCGGCAAGCCGTCGTTCAGTGTTACCACGCGACGGCGATTCACGCCCCACGGCACTTCGTGCTCGTTCTTGCACGCGGTTACGCAGCCATTGCACTCTATGCAGCGCTCGGCATCACAAAGAAATTTCATTCTGGCCATATTGATCTCCTAGAGAGTCTCTGGTCGTTGTTATGCCTTGGACACCTGGCAAAGAGTGGTCTTGGTTTCCTGCATCATGGTCACGATGTCATAACCATATGTAGTTGCCGTATTGACCGCTTCGCCGCGCACCACCGGAGCAGCTCCCTCCGGGTAGTACTTCTTCATATCCTCGCCCATCCACCAGCCGGCAAAGTGGAACGGCAGGAACACTGTTCCAGCCGCCACACGTTCGGTTACCAGCGTCTTGACCTTCAGCTTGGCCTTGGTTGGCGACTCAACCCAGACGTACTCATTATTGCGCACACCGCGGTCGTTAGCGTCCTTCGGGTTGATCTCGACGAACATTTCCTGCTGCAGTTCGGCGAGCCATGGATTGGAACGGGTCTCGTCCCCGCCACCCTCGTACTCGGTCAACCGGCCGCTGGTCATGATTAGCGGATAAGTCTTGTGTGCATCCTTGTTGGCATCCTGAACCGTCTTGAACAACACCGGCAGGCGCCACCGCACCTTCTGGTCGGCATGCGTCGGATACTTCTCGATCAGATCCGGACGCGGGCTGTAAAGCGGCTCGCGATGCTGCGGGATCGGATCGGGGAAGTTCCACACCAGAGCGCGGGCCTTGGCATTGCCGAACGGGACGCAACCATGCTTGATCGCCACTCGCTGGATGCCACCAGACAGGTCCGTCTTCCAGTTCTTGCCGTCGGCAGCCTTCTTCTCGGCGTCAGTCAGATCGTTCCACCAACCGAGTTTCTTCAGCAGCACATGATCGAATTCCGGATATCCGGTTTTGATGTCAGAAGCCACTGACGAGATACCGTCCTCGGCCAAGATGTTAGTACCGTTGTGCTGAACACCATAACGGGCACGGAATGTACCACCACCCTCCCTCACGTCACGCGTAAAGTCGTAAAGGTTGGGGGATCCCGGATGTTTCATCGCGGCATTACCCCAGCACGGCCACGGCAGACCAAAATAATCACCGTCAAGCACGTATCCGGTCTTCGCATCCTTGCCACCCTTGGCTCGCAGTGTCTTGATATCGAAAACGTGCATGTTGCGCATGTGAGCCTGCAACCGTTCGGGTGACTGACCGGTATAGCCAATCGTCCAGGTGCCGTTGTTGATTTCGCGCAGCGTATCCTCGACATCCGGCTCATCCATGCCGCCCTTGCCCTTGACCTTCTTGATGTTGGCGGTGAATTCTTTTGCATAGCCGAATTTCTGGGCCATTTGATACATGATCATGTGGTCGGTACGGGACTCGAACATCGGCTCGATAACCTTCTCCCGCCACTGGATCGACCGGTTGGAAGCCGTGATTGAACCCGCGCCGTCCAACTGCGTTGCTGCCGGCAGCAAGTAGACGCCAGCCTTACGGGCCATCGCAGCAATTGCAGCAG
>JAYOED010000006.1:62169-67858 GCA_038106575.1 Burkholderiales bacterium | reverse complement strand
ACAGCAAGTTTATTGTGTATAAGGATGCGACACACTGCTTTGATTGCAAGCAACTCGATGGCTTTGTGAACGAGCGAGAAAAGCAGACATATCGCTACAATGAAACAGCGACTAAACAAAGTCGCGATGAAATCTTTAAATTTATAGAAAAATTTAAATGACTTAGTTAGATCTTTAGATTTTTCCATTAGCAAATGATGCTCTTATGCAGAACAAATGTTCACTATTCAAAAGAACAAATAGGGCCCTTTTTTGTGGGCCGAAAGCGAAGCGCGCTGGAGGCACGCAGAAAAATAGCCGAAACCCCTCTCAATGATTACAATAATTTACACAGCTATCAGTTTACGAAGCGTTAACGCGATTTTTAGCAGAACACCAGATTCGGAAAAAGCCGCCAAGGGCGGCTTTGTCGCCTCTGGCGGATTTGACGCCTAAAGCTGACAGTCGGGCTACAGGAAGGTGGGACACATGGCTAATAAAAAGATTGTGAAGGTGGGATTGGTCGGCGGTACTGGTTATACCGGGGTCGAACTGCTCCGTCTGCTCGCACAGCATCCGTATTGCGAGTTGCGGGCGATTACTTCGCGCAAGGAAGCCGGCATTTCGGTTGCCGACATGTTTACCAACCTGCGAGGCCGTGTTGATTTACGCTTCAGCGAACCGGCTGCTGCCGGGCTTGATCAATGTGACGTCGTTTTTTTTGCAACGCCCAACGGAGTTGCGATGCAGGAGGCACGTGAACTGGTTGACGCTGGAGTGCGCATCGTTGATCTGGCCGCGGATTTCCGCATCCGGGACGTGTCTTTGTGGGAGCAGTGGTACAAGATGAAGCATGCCTGCCCTGAACTGGTTGCCGAAGCCGTTTATGCACTGCCGGAAATCAACCGTGACGAAATCAGGGCTGCCCGTGTTGTCGCCAATCCCGGTTGCTATCCGACAGCCGTTCAACTGGGATTTCTGCCGTTGATCGAAGCGGGCATTGTCGATATCGATTACCTGATCGCCGATGCGAAGTCAGGAGTTTCCGGCGCCGGTCGCAAGGCGGAAACCCATATTCTGCATGCCGAGGCTGCCGACAATTTCAAGGCATACGGCGTGACGGGTCACCGTCACCATCCGGAAATTGCGCAGGGAATTGCGCGTGCCGCCGGGGGGCCGGTCGGGCTGGTGTTCGTGCCGCATCTGACGCCAATGATTAGAGGCATCCACGCGACTCTGTATGCACGGCTGACCAAGCAAACCGATTTGCAGGCGTTATTCGAAAAACGCTATGCCGGGGAAGTGTTTGTCGACGTGATGCCACCAGGCAGCCATCCAGATACGCGTTCTGTGCGCGGCGCCAATCAGTGCCGGATCGCCGTGCATCGTCCTCAGGGCGGCGACACCGTCGTTGTGCTTTCGGTCATCGATAATCTGGTCAAGGGTGCGGCTGGGCAGGCCGTGCAGAATATGAACATCATGTTGGGCTTCGCGGAAGATGCCGGCCTGGGGCAGATCGCTTTGCTGCCGTAGCTCAATGAAGCGTGCACTGAAGACCTTTGTCCGTCGCTTCGGCATTACTGCGCCGCAACTGGCAGTGCGCCCGCACATACCGTGGTACTGGCGCTGGTTGGGTATGCTGACTCTCGTTACCGTGGTGGCAGGCGTAGGCTGGTTTACCTATGACTTCGGCCTTAAATATGCCGGCTTTCGCCAGAGTGAGGCGGCTCGCCTGCGTGCCCAACTAGATGAAACTGTCAAACGGCAAGAGATCGAACTTACTAAACTTAATATCCGAATCGCTGAGGCCGAACGTCAATTGCAGATTGAACGCGCAACCTATGGTGATCTTGCAAGGCAGGTTAAATCGTTGTCCCAAGAAAATGCTACGATCAAGGAGGATCTGACTTTTTTCCAGACATTAACTGCGACCGGCAAGGAAGGCGCCATCAGTGTTAACCGTTTCCGGCTGATTCCGGATGCGGTGCTGGGAGAATATCGCTACCAGCTGTTGCTAGTACAGACTGGCGTGCGCGCCAAGCCGTTTAAGGGGCGGCTTCAGTTCGTATTGAATCTGGAGCAGGATGGCCGTAAAGTAGCAATGGTGTTGCCGCCCGATGAGGGTCGGGAGGACGCAAAAGATTACCGGGTCAATTTCAAGCTGTTCCAGCGTTTGGAAGGTATGTTCAGGATCCCGCCTGACGCGACCGTAAAAGGGTTGCAGGTGCGTGTATTCGAGGGCGATTCCAGCTCACCAAAACTGTCTCATAACATCAAGATTTCCTAGCAGGAGAATTTTCATGTTTGGTAATAAAACCAATAAACCGCAAAACCGCATTGATTGCCTGATTGGCGCCGGTACCGTCATTGAAGGAGACTTGACGTTTGACGGCGGCCTGCGTGTCGATGGTCGCGTTCATGGCAACGTGAATTCTGTCGAGGGCAAGTCGGGAACTTTGGTGTTGTCCGAAGCCGCGCGGGTCGAGGGGGAAATCCGTGTTTCTCATGCGGTCATTAACGGCGCCGTGGTCGGTCCGGTGCATGCCGCCGACTATGTTGAACTGCAGAGCAAAGCCAATGTCACAGGAGATGTGTATTATCGAACACTGGAAATGCATCTGGGCGCCGTTGTTCAGGGAAGACTGGTTTATCAGGACGACGCCAAGGCCCAAAAGGTCGTGAAATTCAAACCCGCTTCCGCGGAATAGCACGGGATTGCCGTGTCCTACGGTCGCTGGAATAATTCGAGGAGCACGTGATGAATGCAGTATCTGGAGCCGCAGTAACAGAAACGATGCCGGAGCCGCTGGTGTTTACCGAAAACGCCGCTTCCAAGGTTCGCCAGTTGATTGAGGATGAAGGCAACCCCGATCTCAAGCTGCGCGTATTCGTGACAGGCGGCGGCTGTTCGGGGTTCCAGTATGGTTTCACCTTTGACGAAGCGGTGAACGAAGACGACACCTCGATGCAGAAGGGTGGCGTCACGCTGCTGATCGATCCGATGAGCCTGCAGTACCTGACCGGCGCCGAGATTGACTATCAGGAAAACGCCGAAGGCGTGCAGTTCGTGATAAAAAATCCGAACGCAAGCTCTACCTGTGGTTGCGGTTCATCATTTTCCGCCTGAGCGGGATTCTCTGTTCTCATTAAAAGGGGGGCTCTCGCCCCCGTTTCTATTTTTGCCGGTTTTCCTTCAAGCAGGATAAATCGCGCCGAGTACGCGTTCCCCGCGGGCGCCGGTGACCCGCGGCAGGTTTCCCGGTTCCCGTGCGACAGTGCGCGCAGCCAGCCAGGCGAACGCAGCGGCTTCCACCGCTTCCGCAGTAATCCCGAGTTCGTCAGTCACTGAAATACGTCGTTGCGGTGATAGCGTAGAAATTCTTTGACGCAGGAAATCGTTACGCGCGCCGCCGCCGCAGAGGAACACTTCGGCGGCATCCGCGCAATACTCGTCCAGTGCGTGGGCAATAGTGACAGCAGTCAATTCGCAGAGCGTCGCCTGCACGTCCACCGGCGAACTACCGTCGGGCAGCGAGTTTTTTATCCATTCCAGATTGAAGGTTTCGCGCCCGGTGCTTTTGGGTGGAGAGCGGCGGAAGAACTCATGCGCAAGCAAACGTTCCAGCAGTTTGGGCAGCAGGTTGCCACCGGACGCCCACTTGCCCCCGGTATCGCAGGCGCGGGACTGATGCTTCATCACCCAGCCGTCCATCAGCACGTTGCCCGGGCCGCTGTCGAAGCCTGAAATTTCGCCTCCGGCAGGCAGGCAGGTGATGTTGGCCATGCCGCCGATGTTGACGATCGCACGGGACTGCCGAGGATGCGCAAACACGGCACGGTGAAACGCCGGAACCAGCGGGGCACCTTCACCCCCTGCAGCGATATCGCGGCTGCGGAAGTCGCAGATGATATCGATGCCGGACAGTTCGGCCAGCAGTGCGCCATTGAGCAGTTGCAGCGTATAGCTGGCGTCGGGACGGTGGCGAACGGTCTGGCCGTGGCATCCGGCGGCGGTGATGTCAGCCGGCGATGCGTTGGCTTTTGCCAGCAGGGCGCGGATGGCGGCATCGTAGCCCAGCGCCAATGCGTTGGCGGCTTGTGCAGCGCGATGCAGTTCGTCCGTTCCGGGAGAGTTCAGCGGCAACAGCGTTTCACGCAGCGCCGTTGAAAACGGATGGTAGACATGACACAGCAGTCGGGTTTCCGCTCCGACCGAAGCCAGCACGGCATCAATCCCGTCCATGCTGGTTCCGGACATCAAACCGAGAAACTGGCCGGCCATCGGGCGGGCCTAATGCATGGAGGTGAAGCGGGTATGCCGCAGCAACGCAAGTCGTTCGGACATGGTGCGTGCTGTTTCATCGAATACCACCCGGTATTTCGCGGCCAGAGGCGGAGCCGGCGGCATTGCGATCCGCAACGGATTCTGATGAATGTTATTGGTGCGGAATTCGTAGTGCAGGTGCGGGCCGGTGGCGAGTCCGGTGCTGCCGACATAACCAATCGTTTCGCCCTGTGATACCCGCTTGCCACGGTGGATGCCTTTGGCGAACCGGGACAGATGGCCGTACCAGGTGGTGTATCTGGATTGGTGGCGCACGACGACAAGATTGCCGTAGCCGCCCTGCCAGCCGGCAAATTCGACTATGCCGTTGCCGGTGACCCTGACCTTGGTCCCGGTCGGGGCGGCATAGTCGACGCCCTTGTGCGCCCTCCAGGTTTTCAGCACCGGGTGAAAGCGGGCATTGGAATAACCGGAACTGATTCGGGAAAACTCGAGCGGTGAACGCAGGAACGCCTTACGGATGTTCTTCCCGTCAAGCGTGTAATACCCACCTTGACTTTCTTCATTTTGAAACCAGACGGCACGGAAAGTCTTGTCCTGATTGACGAATTCGGCGGAAAGCAGGCGCCCGGTCCTGACCGGTTCACCCAGGTGGTAGTGCACTTCATAAACCGCAGCAAAGCGGTCTCCGCGGCGCAGATCGCGGTGAAAATCGATATCGGTTGAAAACACCTCCGCGATCTGGATCGAGACGGCATCGGACATATCCGCAGCATCGGTGGCGGCAAACAGCGAAGAACGGATTTCGCCACCGCCCATCAGCACACGCGTTTCAACTTCGGCAGGGCCCTTCCAGATTTTTAGCTCACCAGCCTCGTTGTCAATTTTCAGCAGATCGGTGCCGTTCAGGTAGCGCAGCGCCAGCAGTTGTCCGTCGTCAGTGACATGAACGCGCACGGCGCGTCCCGAAATTAGCCGAAACAGTGCGCGCGCCTGGTGGCTGTGCTGCAGCAACAGGGAGATGCTGGCCTGATTGACCTGGAGGCGTTGCAGGATCGAGGAAACGGTATCGCCGCGCTCGATGCGGGTCTCCTGCCAGTAGGTTTCCTTCTGCCGGTCGATCACCGGCGACGGTTGCAATGCGACGGGTTCAATGACCGTGCTGCGTTCAATCTTGTCGGTCACGGTGTCTGGAGCGATTTCGAAAGCGGCGACGATGCCGACAAAAGACAGTATCAGTGCCAATGCCAGCCGCCGCATGGCACTGTTGGGAAGCCAGTTGGAAAGCTTTTGCGCTAGAA
This sequence comes from Burkholderiales bacterium, assembly GCA_038106575.1. Classification (GTDB taxonomy): domain Bacteria; phylum Pseudomonadota; class Gammaproteobacteria; order Burkholderiales; family SG8-41. Next base: position 62,293 of record JAYOED010000006.1, on the reverse strand, counting down.
TCGTGTGTGGTGCCGACAAGTTGCGCTTTCCTTATGATTAACAAGCATTTTTCACAAATGAGCTTAGCAGAATCCGGACCCGCGGGGAACCCTGGTTTTGCCGCCGACAGGACCTGCGCATGAC